>DATGCI010000301.1:0-17171 GCA_035312185.1 bacterium | reverse complement strand
ATCTGCTCAAAAGGCTCCACACCATGAAAACTATCGACCTCAGTGATCTCTCCCTGGAGTTCATCATGGTAGCGCTCCACCAGACAACCCATTACGATCAATTTTTTGATTTTGCCTTCATTTTTGAGATTGACCGCATCCATGATCGCATCAATTGATTCTTCCTTGGCATCCAGAATAAAGCCGCAGGTATTGATGATCAAAACTTCGCAGTCATCGGGCTGAGTCCATTGCATTCCAGCTTGCTGGAGTTTTCCCCTTAAAATTTCAGAATCAACAGTATTTTTTGAACAACCTAAAGTGGTTATATAGAAAGTTTTATATTTTAATTTATCTTTCATTTATGCTAATAGCGCCTCTACATATTCATCAGGATCAAACTCAACAATATCGGGAAGCTGTTCACCAATTCCCAGATATTTAATAGGTAGGTCCATCTTATTGTGAATGGCCAGAACAGCGCCACCTTTAGCAGTTCCA
The DNA here is from genome assembly GCA_035312185.1 of bacterium. Taxonomy (GTDB): domain Bacteria; phylum Fidelibacterota; class UBA2242; order UBA2242; family JAFGTP01; genus JAIPHI01. The sequence goes on along the minus strand of DATGCI010000301.1, from coordinate 16,691 downwards.
TCCAATTTTGTCACAATTAATCCCGTTACATCGACAGCCTCTGAGAATTTTTCTGCCTGCCGAATTCCATTTTGGCCAGTAGTACCATCCAAAACAAGCCAGACATCATGAGGTGCTCCCGGCATGGCTTTTCCTGCAACTCTCTCAATTTTTTGCAGTTCCTTCATTAGATTAGATTTTGTATGCAGGCGTCCAGCCGTATCAATTAACAAAACATCCTTATCTTTTGAAACAGCGGACTTGACAGCATCAAAAGCCACAGCAGCCGGGTCTTTGCCTTCCGGATTTCCCATAAAATCAACATCAGAACGCTCAGACCAGATCTTTAATTGTTCATAAGCAGCCGCTCGATAAGTATCGGCAGCCGCAATCAAAACATTTTTATTTTCCCGGGCGTATTTATGAGCCAATTTCCCAATAGTCGTTGTTTTGCCCGTTCCATTCACACCAACAAAAATTATTACATGTGGTTTTTCTTCCATTTCAACTTCGGCATGCTCATCATGCTTGATCAATTGCTTAATTTCACTTTTTATAATATCCTTGAGCTGCTCTGCATTTTGTTTTTTTACATTTTTGAGTTTATCAACTAAATGATCGGTGAGGTCAACGCCCATATCCGTTGCTATGAGCGAGGCTTCTACATCCTCAAGAATATCTTCATCGACAGTAAAAAATTTTTTGATTAATGGCAGACGGGTGGCAATACTTTTCTCAGTTTTAGCCAATCCGTCTTTGAGGTCTTTTGCTTTGTATTCCTCCTCAGCAGGTTTTGCCTGCTCTTCTTTTTTCTCTTTGGCTTTGGCAGGAGTATCACTGGCTATAATTACTTTAATAAAGTCATACACGTATTGGGCCCAGGAAACAACTAGAACCCCAATTGAAGAATAAAAAAGAATTTGTTGAACACCTATACTGACGTAGGTTGGATATATAAAAGTTAAAATAGCAAAGCCAGTCACAAATATTGACAATTTCCCCAGACGATTAGCCTGAATTGAAATTTTACGCGTATTGAGAACGTACATACCCAGCATGGAAATTGAAAAATCTCTTATCAAGATAATGAGGAAATAATACATGGGCACACTGTCTTCAAGTACAAGAAAGAGCAGGATACTGTTCATAACGACTTTATCAGCAATAGGATCGATGACTTTTCCCAGCACAGTGATTTGGTTACCAATTCGCGCCAGCCAGCCATCCAGCATGTCAGAAATTGCGCAGATGACAATAAAAATGAAGGCAATGCCACTCATTTCTTCTTTTAGAAAATAGATGATCGGAATCGCCAACAAGGCTCTGATCAGAGAAATAATATTTGATGCTGTTACTATTTTGTAAGCAGGCAGCTGATCATATTTCTGTTTAATTGCATTACTCAATATTCACTCCAATATTAAATTTTTTCTATTTCCATCCTCAGTGGATGACATCAAGATTGGCAAAAATTTAATTCTAAACAATACATTCCATCAAGACAAATCATAAAATAGTAAAAAAAATTATATATTATGATTCAAGAATCTCTTTTACTGTACGGGCTGAAGCCCCCATATTCTCGACAATGACTTTCCGGGCTGAGTGCGCCATCTTTTGATAGGCTTCTTTATCCTCGATAACTGTGCTAATTTCACTATATAATTGACTGGCGTTCTGACAGGATTTGGCACCGCCTCTTTCAATTAAACTTTCAGCTTCTCGCGAATTGTGATATATAGGTCCAAAGAAAACTGGAATTCCCGCCACAGCCGGCTCCATTACATTGTGAATAGATTTGCGGAAACTGCCTCCGATAAAAGCTGCATCACAATGATGATAAATTTCCGCCAGAACTCCAACTTTGTCAACCAGCACAGCTCTGCAATGGGGTGCAGTATTTCCAAAACGGGAAAGGCGCAGACTATCAAAACCAGCATTCTTGAATTTTGTCTCCAGCATTTCCAGAGCGTAATTAGATGGTTCGTGAGGCGCCATAATGACTTTAAACTCTTCCTTTTCATGCATGATTTTGATCACAGCAGGAAGCAATTGTTCCACATCCTGAGGCCAGATACTTCCGCCAACAAATACAAAGCCCTGTTTAAAAATACGCGGAACTTTCCCATTTATATTGCGTTCTGCTCTTTGCACAACCTGATCATAGCGTGTATCGCCCAGATTGAGGACTTTTACATCTACTGTTCCTACTAATTTTTTCATAGACTGGCTATCCTCTTGAGATACAGCATAAATATGATCCAGACAGCGATAGATTTCACTGAAAAATGTACGAATTATTGGCAACCATTTTAAACTGTCCTTGCGAATGCGAGCCGACATCAAATAAGTAGGGATTTTATAGCGCAAGGCATTAATTACCAGATTAGGCCACAGTTCATAGGTCACAAAAATTATTTTATCGGGTTTTAAGGTGCTCAGAAAAATATTAGTCCTGACCAGCGTGTCGATGGGAAGATAAATGAATTGCGCAACTTCATCAAGCCGATCAGCATTTTCATAGCCACTAGGTGAAGCAAAGCTGGCAATAATATCAATATCCGGTCGCAAGGCTTTCAATCCTCGGATAACCGGTTTGGCCTGTTCAAATTCTCCTAGAGAAGCCGAATGCACCAGAAAGACTTTCTTATTGGGATTTTTTTCTCGATAAATCTTCAGTTCACGATTTGTTTCCCGGCGCCCATAAACACCTTTTCGAATTTTCTCATTAAATAAAAAGGCAATGTAATAGCCAATATAGGCCAGGGGTATAAAAACTATATTATACATTAATCCCCAAAAAAATATCACTCAAAACCCCTATCTTTTTCGATTTTTATTAAAATCGATCAATGCCATTAAAGAATTTTTGACTGCACTATTTTTAAATATTGCCAAAGCACGGCGGGATTCTGCTGAATAATGGTCAATTCTCTCACGACAGTATTCAAATCCACCTGCTTTTTTTACATATTCAGTCAGGACTTTTTCATCGATTTCATCTTTTCTGGCTAAAATATCTTGTACTTTTCTCCTATCCTGTTCTGAAAGAGTCTCCAGGGCATGGATGACAGGCAGGGTTAACATATTTTGTTTAACATCCATTCCTACAGGTTTGCCAATCGATTCCGGTCGCCCTTTTATATCAAAAAGATCGTCTTTGATTTGAAAGGCCATTCCCAGATAACGTCCATAATTATAAAGAGCATTGTAGAAATTTTTGCCAGCTCCCATCAATCTGGCTCCAATTCGGCAACTAGTGGCAAACAGGGAAGCGGTTTTATAAAAGATCATATCATCATAGATCGATTTGGTCATCTTGTGATCCTGACTTTTCTCGATCTGTAAAAGCTCCCCGGATGAGAGATGCTCTGTAGTTTGAGAAATATCGGAGAGAACCTCCTTATCCTCCAAATCTAGCAATTTAACTAAACTCCGGCTAAATAAAAAATCTCCCATCAGAACTGCTGTTTTATTTTGCCAGATATTATTGACACTCTTCTGTCCTCTTCTCTGATCCGATTTATCAACAACGTCATCGTGGATTAAAGTAGCAGTATGGAGCAATTCCACAATACTGGCTGCATGAATAACTTTCTGATTGATTTCGCCAAATAGTTTTGCACTTAGGAGAACTATTGCAGGTCGAATCCGTTTGCCTTTAACATTGCTAATATACTGACCAATTTGATCTATTATATTAACATCAGATTTCAAAATTCGAGCAAAGTCATCTTCAAAGCGACTTAGTTCCCGCTCAATTACTCCTAAAATTGATTCTAATCGATTAGAATTCATATTACTCTTCATTCTGATCGGTCGCCTCTGTTTCCTCCTGCCGTCTTTTTGAGGCCGAACCTCCTGCCATTCTAGAAACAATAATACTAAATTCATAGAGAAAAAGCAAAGGAATGCCCATCATCATCATACTAACAGGGTCGGGGGGTGTGATAAAGGCAGCCAGGCCCAGTGAAATAACAACTGCATAGCGCCAGAACTTTCTCATTTTTTTAGCATTAATCAATCCCATTTTTGTGAGCAAAAAGGATAGCACAGGCATCTGAAAAACAACTCCAGCGGCTACCAGCATACGCAAAACAAATTGAGTATAATAAGAAATTGAAATATGTTTCTGGATCTCCATTGTACCCAGACTAATTAAAAAATTCAGCGCAAATGGGACCAAGACAAAATAGGCAAAAGCTGCTCCACTAATAAAGAAAAAAGTTACTCCAAGCACCAACCATTTGCCCCACTTTTTTTCATTCTCATAAAGCCCGGGTGCCACAAAAGCCCAGACCTGATAGGCAATCACAGGAATAGCACCAACCAGTCCAACTACTCCGGCGACCTTTAGTTTGAGCATGAACATGCCCTGAACTTTGAGAACCTGAATTATCATTTTATCTCCAAGCCGGCGAGCTGGAATCAATAAAAAATCAATAAAAATGTCGGAAAAAACAAAGGAGGCAATAGCAACCACCATAATCGCTGCTAGAGATTTTATTAATCTCCAGCGCATTTCTTCCAGATGGTCTAGAAAGTTTAATTCCTTGACCTCTTCTTCATTTTTTTCTTGCTTCTTTTTTTCTTCTTCAGTCATCTTGTTTTCGGACCCATTTTATTCATCCCCATAATTTAAAACAGCGAGGGAATTTTTCTTAAGGAAATCTAGCATTAATAACCAAATTTAAGCAGTGGTAAATATTCTTTTTATTTAACATTTGTTTTATATAAAAAGTAGGCCTATCCTGATATTTTTTGATTTTTAAATTTATTTCATATCCATATACTAAATTTGTTAATTTGAATTATGATATTTTTCCGGTGTTTTTTTATTAATTTTCAATCAGATGACAACTTAAATCAAAATGGCAGTGTCTAAAAAATGAGTTTTTGGGTTTCTTCCAAATAACTCCTCATTATAAGAGCAGCCTTTGAATTTTAAGGCTGCTCTTATTTTTTTTCGGTTTAATTTTCCAATAAAGTTCGCATAACCTGAATCATGTACCAGGCATCAGCAACACCTGCCATTTCCCTAACAGAATGCATAGAAAGCATTGCCGGGCCAACATCCATAGTACTAATTCCAGTTCTAGTTGCTGTAATTGGACCAATTGTGCTTCCGCAAGGTTTATCTGCTCTATGGATATAGATCTGATGAGGAACATCAACTTTATCACACAATTCCTTGAAGAAAGCCGTATTTTGGGGATCGGACGCGTATTTTTGCATAGCATTTAATTTAATTACAGGACCTTTGTTGAGCTCAACTTTGTGTCGTTTTTCATATTCATCCGGATAGTTTGGATGGACAGCATGGGCACCATCAGCAGAGAGTACAAAGGAATTGGAAAGAGCTACCAGAAGATCCTCCCGATCCAGCTCCTGACTTAAGGCAATCCGCTCCAGAAAATTTTGCAGAAAGGGCGAACCTCCGCCATTCATAGTATTCGACCCCACCTCCTCATTATCAAAAAGAATGACTACAGCAGTTTTTTGCGGAATTTTCCCCAATTTGGATAATGCCGTAATAGCTGAATAACTCATCATCAAATTATCAATTCTACCAGAAGCAAAGAATTCATCCTTCAATCCCAGAAAAGAAGCCTTCTGTGGATCATAAAGGTTCAATTCAAATTCTTTGATCTTATCAGCCGGTATTCCGGTGTCATGGGCGATCAATTCTACTAGATCTTCTCGGGTGAATTCTTCATCACCAGCTAAACCTAGGATTGGTGGCAAGTGTTTTTCTTTGTCCAATTTCAAGCCATCATCATTGACTTTCCTGTTCATGTGAATTGGAAGCTGGGCGATTCTAAGAAGTTTTTTGTCGCTTCGCCACATTCTGGTTTGCAACTCTCCATTATTTTCAACTACGATTTTACCGGCTAGTGAGAGTTCACGATCTGTCCAGGAAGCCAGAAGGGGGCCTCCATAGATTTCAACACCGAGTTGAATATAGCCTTCTTTCTCATAAATACTGTTATTTTTTACACGAAAACCAGGAGAATCAGTATGAGCACCAATTACATTAAATCCAGTTTTTGTTAATCCCTCTTTTCCAACTATTCCAGCTGCAGTGGCAGTTCCCCCTCGATTAATATAAAATTTATCGCCAGGTTTTAAATCCCATTTTTCCTGTTCTTTTAATTCTTTAAAGCCATTTTCTTTTAAAATCTGTTCAGCTGTATGGGCAGCCCAGCCAGCCGTAGGTGAGTTATCCAAAAATTGCATTAAGTCTTTTGCGGTTTTTCGCATTGCTTGCGTTATTTCCATGCTCGACTCCTTATATAAAAATTCTATTTAATACACTAAAAATAATGATTCTAAATGGGGAATAAAAAGCTTATCTATGAGGTTTTTCAGTTAAAAAAGGGTTATTATTAGCGTTTTAATTTTATCTAGAAACCTAGGTTTTCTGGCTCTCTAAAATTTATTATGAGAATTATGCAACCTTATTGTATTTCATCATTCCGTTCACACACTTAACTCATTGTTAATTTATTATTTATTGATAATATTGAGATTAACACCACGTTTCAACGTGGTGTATAAGACCATATTTTCCTCTTAAGTATGCCTCGTGAGAGCTGCCTTTGGTGCTTCAGCATACTTACCAAAATTGCTGGAAGCCTACTAAAGTAGGCTGATTTTTGTTTTGTACAAACTTTATTCACCAGGCTAAAGCCTGGTGCTACTCTCAACCTACTGAATTTAAGTGAATATGGGAACCGATTGGGTTTTCCCTTCGTTTTCTGAGATTTTTTTGGGAGCATTTTTTAAAATTCTAGTTGATTGATCATAATAAATATTAGAGAGCCGCTTTTCTTTTAATCTATTGTAAATTTTTCTCAATTTCTTTCTTCTTTGCTCCCTATTTTGTAAACCATTAAAAAGCAAAACAGGTTTTTATCGAAATAAGCTTTTTACAGACCCCATTGAAAAAGAGCAAAATTTCCTTAAATTTATATAGATTTCCATTAGTTCTTAATATCCATACAATTCGACAGGTTCATTAAGGAAGGGAGCAGGGATGGCCAGGATTGATGCGAGCACTCAGCAAAGATTCAAATCGCGATTTGGACTATTACTCAGCGTAATTGGAATTGCTGTAGGCACCGGTAATATTTGGCGATTTCCCCGCATAGCAGCTCAAAGTGGCGGCAGCAAAGGGGCTGGAAGTTTTTTGATCGCCTGGCTCTGCTTTCTTTTTTTATGGAGCATCCCGCTCATAATTGCAGAATATGCTTTAGGTCGCCACAATCGAAGCGGCGTACTTTCGTCGATATCAAGATCAGCAGGTGAAAAATTTACCTGGATGGGTGGCTTTATTGGTTTTGTTTCCACCGCAATAATGTTTTTCTATTCAGTAATTGTCGGTTGGTGTATTTATTATTTTTTATATATGCTGACCCATTCCCTTCCTATGACAACTGAAGCATCAATGTCAATCTGGAATTCTTATCAGAGCGGCGGCTGGCCTCTTCTTTTCCACGCCCTGGCTATGGGCATTGGTGCCTGGGTGATCTGGAAAGGTGTCTCTTCTATTGAAAAAATCAATAAATTTTTGATCCCATCTTTAGTTTTAATTGTGCTTCTTTCAGTTGTAAGAGCCTTGACCCTGCCAGGCAGCTGGGAAGGCGTCAAATACCTGTTCACTCCTCAATGGAGCCAGCTCAAAGATCCTCGAATCTGGCTGGAGGCTCTCACGCAAAATGCCTGGGATACCGGCGCCGGCTGGGGTTTATTTATGACTTATGCTGCTTACATGAAAAAGGAGCACGGTATCGTTAAAAATGCTTTTACAACGGGGATTGGCAACAATGCAATTTCCATTCTGGCGGCATTAATGATTTTTGGAACAGTTTTCTCTGTAGGTCAAACTGAGCTGGGGATGAATCGTGCTCAAATATTAGATATTATGAAAACCAGTGGGCCGGCTTCTACTGGTCTGACTTTTATCTGGATGCCTCAGCTCTTCGCCCGCATGTTTCTGGGGCATCCACTGGCTGTGCTTTTCTTTCTTGGGTTAACTTTCGCTGGCTTTTCGTCATTGATTTCTATGCTAGAACTTCCTACCAGAATTTTTATTGACGCTGGTTGGCCACGCAAGTCGGCAATTTTGACTATTGTAAGTTTGAGCTTTGCACTGGGAATACCCTCAGCACTAAATTTAAATTTTCTCAGCAATCAGGATTTTGTATGGGGAGTCGGATTAATGGTATCGGGAGCGCTGGTAGCTTTTACCATTATCAAACAGGGAGCATCTAAAACGAGAAATAATATCCTGCTACAAGATAAAAATGATATTCAACTGGGTAATTGGTGGGATAAAGTGATCACCTATTTTATACCTGTAGCCGCATTGGTACTCTTAATCTGGTGGTTTTCAATGGCTGCTCAAACAGAAAAATGGTATGATCCTTTCCAGTCTTTTAGTTTTATGACCTGCATCTTTCAATGGGCAATTATTCTGGCAATACTGGGTTATTACAACAGCACATTAGCCCAAAAAATGGTTCTAAGTCAAAAGGAAATAGATGTAGAAAATATTACATAATTTCGATTCAGGAGGAGATATGGAGCATCAACTACAAATTCTGATAGTAATGATCACCTATTTAGGTTTGCTGATCATGTGGGGCATTTACCAGGGGCGCAAGGTAAAAAACGACTCCGATTATGCGATTGCTGGACGGAAATTGCCAGGTTGGGCTGCCGCACTTTCAGAACGTGCTACAGGAGAATCTTCCTGGGCTTTGCTAGGATTGCCAGGTTTTGCCTATGCCAGTGGATTGACCAGTATCTGGACAGCTTTAGGTTGTCTGGCAGGTATCCTCACAGCCTGGTGGGGTCTGGCCTGGCGGCTGCGGGATGAGGCTGAGCATTTTCAGATCAACACTTTTACCCAGTACATTGCCAAAAAACATCCTGAAATGGGTAAATGGATCAGAATAATCGCCAGTTCAACACTGGTTTTTATATTTTTCTTTTATGTTGGTGCCCAATTTCTGGGTGGTGGAAAGACTCTGCATACAATGTTTGAAATCGACCCAAAAATTGGGATGCTGATCACTGCTCTGATCATTATTCCTTATACAGTCTATGGAGGTTTCCGCAGTGTAGTTTACACTGACGTAATTCAGGCTATTGTTATGATCATTGCCCTGATTATCGGGCCAATTATAGGAATTATCACGATTGCCACCAGTCCAGATGTATTTGCTCAATCAATACCGACTGCTCTAAGTAAGGCGGGAACAAGTCATAGTTCTTTGAGCGGAGCTGTTTCTGGATTTGCAGCTGGAACTATGATAATAGGCGGCTTATCCTGGTTCTTTGGATATTTAGGTGGAATGCCTCAACTGAGTATGCGTTTTATGGCGATTAGGGACGCTGAGCAGGCCAAAAAGGCTCGCAATATTGGAATTGTTTGGACGATTTTTGCCTACATTGGAGCTCTTTCAATCGGCTGGATTGGGCTTGCTCTTTTTGGCCCCCAAGGATTGGCTGATCAGGAATATGTAATGCCAGCCGTAATGATGGAAATTTTTCCACCGGCCATAGCCTCAATTTTGATAACAGGGGCAATTGCGGCTATGATCTCGACTGCAGATTCACTGCTAATTCTTTCGGCCTCAGAATTATCAGAAAATTTGTTAGACAACCGCAAAAAGTCACCCATTAAAAATAAACTCAACAGGTCTCGGATCGTAACAGCTATTCTGGCAGCTGTGGCTCTGGCTGTAGCCTATTTTTCATCATCAAATTTGATCTTTGAACTGGTTGGCTATGTTTGGGCTGGAATCGGAAGTACGTTCTCTATTGTTATTTTGTATTCTCTTTTCTGGAGCAAATATCATGGTCGAGCAGCAATTATTACAATTCTGGCCGGAATTATTTCCTGGGTGATCTGGATTGCTGCTGGTTTGGAAAACACTATTAGTTCCCGCATATCAGTTTTTATTATTGCTGGTGTGGCTGGTTTTCTGGCAACTCTGCTTATTCCCAAAAAAAGAATTAAAAATAGATGATTATGAAAAATTATTCCAAATATCATTTTTTCACTTTTCTAATTGGCACGCTATCAATGTTTGCCCAGGTTGTGTTCATGCGCCTGGCCTCTACAGTTTTCCATGGCAATGAATTGACTTACTGCATAATAACCGGGCACTGGCTACTGTGGACTTCACTAGGCAGCAGATTAGGGAGTTATTTGATCGGCAAATTTAATGTCAAAAAATTCCTGCCTTTGCTTTCCATGTTTTATGTTGTGGCTCTGATTCTTTTTTCCTACTTAATTTATTTAATCCGCCCAATTCTCCAGATAAGTAACAGTGAAATTCTGGGCTTGGGTAAGATCTTTTTGATAATGGCCGGATTTCTCGCCATTCCAACCTTGCTGAACGGAATGTTTTTTCCTGTTTTAGTCAAATTTATCAAAAAGCTAAGGCCAGGCACACCGGTTTCTGGCATATACGCAGCTGAAGTCTTTGGCTCGGCTTTTGGTTCTTTGCTATTTGCTCTGCTAATTTTTCTCAATTTCAGCACTTTTGCCAATATTCATATAATTGCTGCAGTGGTGATCAGTGGAATCATTTTGATTGTCCTCCCCAATAGCAAAAGCAGGATATTGACCGCAGTTTTAATTCCGGTCATAATCATCAGTATTTTTTACATTAAGCCCAGGGTCACGGCTCAGCGCTGGCAGCCGATGACCATTACAGAACAATATGAAACTCCCTATCAGGCTGTTGTGGAAACCCATTATGAGGGCAAAAAGGTCGTTTATGGCAATGGCGAAGTAATGCCCGTCTTTAGCAATATTGAATTTGCTGAAGAAATTGTCCATTTTCCCATGCTTGCTCACCAGAATCCAGAATCAATCCTGATCATCGGTCTTGCTGATAGTAGTATTGTTGCTCAGCTTCGAAAATATAAAACCATCGATTCAGTAACCATTATCAATGAAAATCGTCAACTTCAAACTCGCCTCAATAGAACTATTAACAAAAGTAATATTGAGTTCAACTATCATTCTACAGATCCAGTTACCGACCTTGAATCAATTAACAGGAATTTTGATGTAATTATTTTGAATATTTCTCAGCCCGTTAATATTCTCTGGAATAGATTTTACACGAGCAATTTTTTCAATAGGGCTAGAAATATTTTGCATCCGGAAGGGGTATTTGCCCTTAATCTACCAGGTGATGAGAATTATTTGTCAAAAGAACACATTCGATTCTTAAAAACCATTCATACTACCCTTAACCAATCTTTTGACAAAATTGAGTGGATTCCCGGTCAGACTATCCATCTCATAGCCGGAGCACCTGCCCAAAAAATGGATTATAAATCTGTGGCTGATAGACTGCAGGAACGCAATATTGAGAATATGTACATTACTGATTATTATCTGGTTGACCGGCTTTCGCCAATGAAGATTGATTTTCTTAAAAATAATTTAAATTCCGTTCATAAAACAAAGATCAACACCTTGATGACGCCAGTGGCCTTTTATTTTAATACAATTCTATGGGATCAAAAGAGCGGCGGATTTTTATCGGTTATCTATAAAAATCTTAATAAGGTAAATGGTTTTATAGTGGTGAGCGCCCTGGGAATAATTGTTCTGGTCGGTTTAGTTTTGCGTAGAAAACCGGAAAATTTTCTGATAGCAGAAATGACTCTGGTGGGCTTTTTCCATATGGTCTTTGAGAATTTACTTATAATCGTGTTTCAAAGTTATATTGGTGCTCTTTATCTCAAAATTATTTTCTTATTTTTTGCCTTTATGGTTGGAGCCGGTCTTGGTGCTCTTTATTTTCACAAATACGGACGCAACAAATGGCGCTATTTACCTTTCCTAGTAATGGTTCTTTTGCCAGTAGTCCTTTATTTAGCAATAAATCTGAATATATTGTTGCAGATTCTTCTGCCCTTGATATTATTAATTTCCGGCCTGGTTGATGGCTATCTCTTCCCCTACATTCTGGATCGTTTTCAAGCCCAACAAGAAAGCAGTATAGCCGGACGACTTTACGCAGCCGATATTCTGGGTTCTTGCCTGGGGGCTTATCTTTTTTCAGCGATAATTCTACCAATCTGGGGTATTGAAGTAAGTATATTTTTTATTGGTATAGTTGGGTTAGTTTTGCTGGTCGGTGAATTTAGCAGATAACATTTTGATCCCCTCGTTCCTAGGCTCTGCCTAGGAATGCTTATTTCTTGAAAAACTCCTGTTTTGAGTAGGAATAATATCAAGAATTTTTTCATCGCCTCAAATACCGATACTTCCCTTCACGGAGAGTAAATCCAATATTATCAAGATGGTTTAAAATAGGAATTGTATATTTACGAGAAGTGCCAAGCAGGTCCCGTATCTCCGAAACCCGGGCTTTTTCATTATCAGCGAGATAGGATCCGATTTCTTGTTGGCATTCGTTGAGAGCCTTATTTGATATGACAAGATTATCCTGAAGAATTATTGCTTTATTTTGACAGCACAAATATTTGATGAGGGCGTTAAGCTTATATATCGGCCGATCAAATTGCTTTCCCAATTGGCTAATTTCAATAGGCTCTTTGCCTGCTTCCATAATCTGTCTGTAAAGCTTTTTAATGATTTTTTGCTCCTGAGTGGAAAGTTCTACTGTGAAATCTTGCAGTGCAAATTCATGATTGGACAATTTTTTTACTTTATTTTGTTCCTGTAAATTTTTGAGTAGGTATTCAAGTATCTCAATCTCAATATTTAATTCATTACTCAATTTATTGTAATTGACTCCAGCTTCAAGCGAATTTTCCCTGTGATATTTCTCAATGAATTCGAGAATCTGATCTTTAACATTTTGCAGTTTTTCGCAGCTATAAAACTTGTTTCCAATTTCTACAATTTTCCTTTCAGAAATCATTTCATCTAAAAAGGGTTCAAGCTGTTTACGGCTCATTGATGATTTTATGGTAAGCTGATTTATATCAATTCCCTTTTTAGAATTGGTAATGAACCATTTAATAGATTCTTTGGTGTCACTAGAATACAATTTCAGGAATAATTGAGCCTGATCAGTTTCTTTTTTACGTATCCTGGCTCCACCAATTTTTAGAATCTCTCCCCCACCAATCGTTGTAGCAGGGCTTAGACTTCGGATAACAAATTTATCGCGAAATCCTGCTGATATTTCCTCATTCAAATCAATTTGGGCAATGCAATTTTGTCCGCTTTCCAACTCATCTTTCCCAATAAATCGTATTCTGCCCACATATTTCCCCGTCCCAATATTTACTTTTATCCGGGCATAATATTCAAGAATCTGACTATCAGGAAAAAGGTACACACGAGTTGTAATTAGATTAGAGCTAATAAATTTTTGTGGAGTGCCAAGAAAATCACCTCTTTGGATTTCATTTTTTTCTATATCAGATATATTGAGAGCCGCTCGTTCACTTTTAATTGCTCTTTGAGCCTCTTTTTTATGCTTTTGAAGCGTTCTAACTTCACATATTTTATTGCCTGGGTATTTTTGCACTTTTTGGCTACTTTCAACTGTTCCGCTGATCACTGTTCCGGTTACAACTGTTCCAAAGCCATGAACTGTAAAGACCCGATCAACAGGCAGGCGAAACAATTCCCTACTGCCATCTAATCTTTTCTTAACCTCAAGGTTTGATAGAAATTCTCTGAGATTTTGGATACCTTCGCCAGTTTGAGAAGAAACCGTGAAAATTGGGCCATTATCAAAAAAAGTGTTTTGCAGAATTTCCTGCACTTCCTGCTTGACCATTTGCAGCCATTCTTCGTCAACAAGGTCGATCTTAGTAATCACAACTGCCCCTTGATGAATACCAAGAGCTTGCATTATTTTGAGATGTTCCCGGGTTTGGGGCATAACAGAATCATTGGCAGCAATGACCATTAGAGCAAAATCAATGGTGCTAGCTCCCGCTACCATATTTTCAATGAAATTTTCATGGCCCGGCACATCAATAAAGGCAATCCGCTGATTTAAAAAGGCAAATCCCAGGTCTATGGTCAATTTGCGCTGCTTCTCTTCCTTTAACCGATCGGTATCTATGCCTGTTAGCTGCCGAATTAAAGCGGTTTTGCCATGATCTACATGACCGGCTGTACCAATGATCAAAGGTGTTTTATTCATAATTGTTGGATTATTGGGAGGGTTAGGAATGAATTTACTCGTCCTGTTCTTCTTCAGCCTGCTTTTTTAACTCCAGTATCTCAGAGCGTTTTTCACTGACCAAATCCTGCTTTTCAGTTTTTTTCTCTATAATATCGAGAACTTCTAGAGCCTGATCATAGAGTTCCTGTTTCATGAGAACTTCCACAAAAGTCATGGTGGGAATTGGAATTTTCAAATCGATTCTATCGGAGGCATCTTCATTGTCATCCCGGGTTTTTCGGTTGATTCGAAGTCGAGTTTGAGTTTCAGGTTTACCTTCGCTGCTCTCCAGGCTACGGAATTTCAAATTCTTTTCACCTGTTTTATCAATCTGTTCGTCTGACAAACTGGAGTACTTTTTCAAAAATTCATTATCGGCAAAATTGTTTTTTTGTAATTTTTGATAATAGTGGGCTAATTCATCAGAAGATAGACTGTCCTGACCTGCCGAGATCAATTCATAATAGGCTTGAACAAAACCAGTATCGAGTTCAATACACTCCTGTAAATTTTTTAAAAATTTTTCCGTGTTTCCCTGGCTTTTATTGATTTTAGCCTCTACGAATTTACCATAGGCATCATCAGGAAAATATTTTTGGCCTTTGCTGCAAACTTCCTCAGACTTTACAAGCTCGCCAGATTGTAAAAATTTATCTGCAAGAAGAGCATAGAGCGGTGTTTTATATTCTTTTTTAGTTACGTATTTGAGTAATTTTTTTGTCTTTGAAACAATCATTATAATCTCCTATGGTCAATTTTTCACAAGGCTTTTAATCAATTTAGCAAGCCTTCATCGGCAAAACTGGTGTAACTTTCATCTGCTATTACCAGATGATCTAGAACAGGTATATCCATATTTTTACCAGCGGCTACAATTTTTTTAGTTATTTTGACGTCTTCCCGGCTCGGTTTTTTATTGCCCGAGGGATGGTTGTGAATTAAGATTACTGCGGCAGCCAGGGCGATCACTGCTTCATGAAAGACCTCCCGTGGTGTAATTACCGACGAATTTATTGTGCCTTCGGTAACTACCTTGTCTTTCAATATTTTGTTATTGCTAGCCAGCATGACCACCATAAATTTTTCCTTTTTCAAATCTCGAAGTTTGGGGCCATATATTTTAGCAACATCATCGGAACTTTTTACAATTTTATCCTCAGGTTTCTCCTGTTCTGATTCTACGCAACGTCCCAATTGCATTGCAGCAGCGATGGTCACAGCTTTGGCATTGCCAATCCCTTTGATATCTAAATTTAGAATTTCCTGGTAATCCATTTTGGATAATTTGTAAAGACCCCCCGACTTATCAATAAGTTGTCGAGCAAGATCAACAGCAGAAGCACCTCCAGAGCCGGTTCTGATCAAAATTGCCAGCAGTTCAGAATAACTTAAACGAAAAGCGCCCAGCTTCATCATTTTTTCCCGGGGACGATCATCTTCAGGCCATTCATTGATTGGGTTACCATAATAGGCTGGTTCCTTAGATTTCATAGTATCCGCCCTAATTTATTAAATCATTGCTATCCAGCACAAAAGTTACAGGCCCGTCATTACTGATCTCAACCTGCATAAAGGCGCCAAATTGTCCCGTGGCCAGTTTCAGATCCTGTTTTTGAAGACAATTATTAAAATGTTGATACAATTTTTCGGCTTTTCCAGGGCTTGCAGCAGGATTAAAGCTAGGACGACGACCTTTTGAACAATCAGCACAAAGGGTGAATTGAGGAATACTCAGAATCTCTCCTTCCACATCTAACAGACTTAAATTCATTTTATTATTTTTATCTTCGAAGCAGCGTAGATTAACAATTTTATCAGCCAGAACCTGAGCATCTTTCTTTGTGTCACCTTTGCAAACGCCAAGCAAAACATTAAGACCGTTTTTAATAGAACCAACCATCTGCTCATCGACTTCTACTGAAGATTGTTTTACTCTCTGGACAACTGCTAACATGTTTCCACCCAGACTTTGCTATAGCCACAATTATTTTTGACCTGATTTATGAAAGCTTTGTCATGGGAAACTTTCAAAGATTTCGAACGAACTTTTTTGGAATTCCCATTTCCATCGCTAATGTGGAACACCAACTCACAGTTTCCTGTATTTTGGCTGGCTATTTTTTTGAATTTCTGCATAGTTTCTTTTTTATACTGGCTAGCTGAAAAACTGATATGGACACGTTTGGCTTTTTTCTCCATTAATCCTTTCAAGGGTTCAACTTTATTAATGAGAACAATACCGCTTTTATTTTTGGATTTACAATCGATTTTACCCTCGATGAATACAATATTATCTTCAACAATAAGATCCTGAAATTTTTCATAAACGCTGCTGAAAGCAATTCCTTTAAGGCTGCCTTTGATGCTTTCTAGAGTCACAAAGGCAAATTTGCGGTCTTTTCTATCAAACTTTGTGCTCACAGATTTAAGCATTCCACCTAATTTAATTTTAGCATTGTTGCATTCATAAAGTGTCTTATCAAAATTATAATTCGATAATTTTAAGATATCCTCTTCATATTTTTTGAG
>DATGCI010000300.1:0-3637 GCA_035312185.1 bacterium | reverse complement strand
CTAGAAAAATATTTTCCCCAACTGTCAATTCTGGAACCAAATTTAATTCCTGATAAATAGTACATATTCCTAACTCAAGAGCATGTTTGGGATTTTGAATAGGAGTTATCTGATCATTAATCCTGATAGTACCGCTGGTTTTTTCAAGTGCGCCGCTTATAATTTTGATAAGTGTAGATTTTCCAGCACCATTTTCACCAAATAGAACATGGACTTCACCCTTTTTCAGATCTAAATCTACATTATCTAGAGCCACTACACCAGGGAATTCCTTACGTATCTCCCTCATTTGTAAAATTGCACTCTCCATCCTGATCCCCAAATTTATTTGTCTATACAAATAAATTAATATTAGTTCTCAAAAACACACAAAAACTGCTAATGTTGCTATTCAGACAATAAATAAAAAGAGAAACTTACAGAGCCCATTTGTATATACAATTATACTAATAGTAAAAATAAAATGCAATAAAAATTTTTATTTTAACAAATTTTAGGTACTAAAATAACTCAAAAACCAGGAGATCCACTCTAACAATCTACAACAAAAAAGCTGACATTTTTCACAAATATTTTTTACTACAAATTGACTAAAAAAATCAGCCTATTCTATATTTCTCGTCGGTGAATTCAATAAAAAAAATAGTATTATTCGCCTCAACCTATTGCATTCAAAATAATTACTAAGTATTTTTTATTGTGCGACATCCTTTTGAAAAAAAGGGTGTCTAACTTTTTGTATGTTTGGTAGTCTGGAAGGAGGTCTATTATGAAGACTCTAAAAAGACTCATGATTTTTGCATTTATATTAATTTTTTCCACATCCATTTTCGCCGATTATAAGGCCGCTACCCCTGAACAGGTTGCAAAATTGACTATCTGTGCTTGTGCTCTTTCTAGAAATATTCAAGAAATGGATGGAATTGATATTTATGTAATGGGAAACAGAAAGATTGCCAATGCCCTACAAAAATACAATGGTCAACAAATTGGCAAAGTTGAAATTAAATCAATAAAATTTGGCAACACTTTACCAAGAACCAAACCAACTGTATTGGTATGCGGATACAATTCCCATACAAGTTCTGTCAGAGATTATTGCCGAAAAAATAATGTATTGAGTATTGGTGCCAGACCTATTGCCTGTAATCGAGGTTTATCATTATCAATGTGTCGGGAAGTTAATGACGAAAATGACCAATCTTTATCTCAAGTTAAAGTTATCTTAAATCTAGAAGCATCATTTTACGAGGAAATTTTCTGGAACAAAAATATTGCCTATGTATCAGAACGTATTATTCCCCGCGATCTGTATGTCTCAACAAAGCGTTAACTAAATTTAATTTTTTTATCCAATGAAAATGTTATTTGATAAAAATAAAATTGTGGCCCCTGAAAGTTTCAGGGGCCACCAAAAAATCAGACAACCAAACTACAATGATTCCAAATATAATTTGCGAACATATTTTGAATTATTCAAGTCAAATTAACAAAAATAACATTTTCATTGGATAATCTTTTCATTCCTTTAATTCAATAAACATCTTCTCAACATTTGAAGAGTCAAAATATTTTTCAAAGGTAGTTGAATCATATCCTGATTTGAAGAATAGATTGGCCAGACCATTCCGACAGGTTTTTGATTCCGAAGATGACTGCAAACAGTGGTAGGCTTTAAAAATTGCTAATTTTGAGTTAGGTAATTCTCTATGAATGCGCTCCAATTGATTTACTGGTGCGACCTGATCCATAGAGCCAGCAATCAATAAAATTTCAGTTTGTACATCATTCAAATTGGGAGTGTCAAAAAGGTCTTCCCCGCTTTTATACTGTTTTTGGCGAGCTTTGCGAATAGGTTTTGCAATTTCATAAAAGGGATAATTAATATTGTAAATTTCCTGGTCTGAAGTGTTTATATTGGTCTCATACATAAAAGTCACTGACCAGGGTTTATATTTGCGGGCAGACCGAATGAAAAAATCGACAGAGCCCAGCATTTTCGTATATTTTTTATATAGATCAAATTTATTCTGGCTTAGCTCGACAATTAATTGTTTTGCCTGCTCCTCATCAAAATAAAGCAGCCTCTGTAAAAGAAAAAGCACCTGCTTACTGTAAGTGTTTTCATTTTCCAGAGCAGAAATATAATCCTCTTCCAGATTATTTTTGTTAATAAAATTTTTGAAATAGCGGATTCCAGATAAGCTGCTGCCCTTTGCATCCTTAAAGAAGCTCATCAAATAGGCTCGTTTGATTTTTTGGGGATAATTGGACAGATATTTGAGTCCCATCATAGCAGTTCCAGAACCACCTAGAACATAAATTTGCCCTTTACCTGGAATATCCTTCCTGATACGTTCTATATCTTTGACAACATTATCGCTATTTAATATTTCATAAATAGTATTCCAGTCTGTATTTTTATTTTCAACTTCCGGAATACTGGAAGCATACATGCCACGATATTCATAAGTCACAGTATTGTAATCCAGAGCGAAATTTTCTTTGTATTTGTCAGCCCATCCAACCTGAGAAAGCGACCTTTGTCCATCAGTAGGAATTATTATACTCGGTTTTGACTCATCAAAATCACTGCACAACTCATAATATAGCCGAAACGTCCCCATTTCGGGATTTCCATAAGAAACCGGGACCTCTATATATCTATGGAAATAATCTTCATCAGGAATACCAGGATTCAAATCACTGTATTGATAAGACCTTTCTGAAGGATAATCGGGAAAGATTTTTTTCATACTGGAAATGAAATTCACTTTTTGACCATTAAGACGCTTTTGAATAACCTCGATATTTTCAAGTTTTAATCCAATTTCCGGAACCGATTCTTTTCCGACATAATCACTGAGTAATAGTTTATGAGTCTGCTCAATTATAAATATAAGATAAAAATCATCAACAAAATAGGCGGAACTATCCCGGTCGGATAATAATTTTAGATAGACATCATTCCTGTCATTATTCTGTTTTTTAATGACTTCCTGAATGTGCCCCTGAAAATTCAGGCTATCCTGACCAGAATTAGCGCTAACCAGGAAAAAATTACAAAAAATCATAAAAACCAATAATTTTTTCATTCTAAACTCCAGATTAATTTTTGTGGGAACATGAAACAGTTAAGCTTCTAATAATTTGACTGGATATACAAGCATTTTGTTGCCATATAATTTTTTTATTCCATCAATATCATTAAAATCGGGGAAAACTTGTATTCATTAGCCCCATTAAGTAATTTTATTTGATTGGAAATCAGGAATTAAAAGGAAACAAAATTTGATTCTTATGCTGAAAATTATTCGTATATCAATTGTTACTATTATTATAAGTGGATCAATTCTAGGCCAGAGTTTAAATCTACCTTCGCGCCCTGAGAATGCTCCAACAGGGAATAAATTAGTCAGAAAAATCGAAGGATTGAGTCTGGAAAATCGGGATTCAATCATTGCATCAGAAATTTTATCGGGAAATGTTCCTGCTTTTGTGCGTCAAATAGTACCAATTAATTTTAAGCAAAAAATTGATGAGAAAAAATATTCAGTAACCTATTTTGTTACCGCCGATTATCTTGCGGTTGGTTCGTCTTCAGATTACCTGTACACACCAATGGCTCCTGCTACTG
>DATGCI010000299.1:0-7731 GCA_035312185.1 bacterium | reverse complement strand
GCTGAAGATGACTCTCATCCTGTAAAATCTGCATCATTCTATTTCTGTATTTTTCAGCAGGAATGTCCTGATCATGCCACCATTGCAAAATTTCATCAAAATATTCTGAATAGGAATCAGTCCAGGAAATGGCCGGATAATGGCGGGCATTAGCAAGCTCTTTGTCGAGAGCCCAAAAGGCCCGAATAAAGCGCCGTGTATTAGATGTAACCGGTTCCGAAAAATCACCACCTGGAGGCGAGACAGCACCAATAATTGAAACCGAGCCGGACCTGTCTTCGGATACCTGCACTCGTCCACCCCGTTCATAAAATTCTGCCAAACGACTACCCAGATAGGCAGGATAGCCTTTTTCCGCTGGCATTTCCTCCATTCGGCCTGAAATTTCCCGCAGTGCTTCAGCCCATCTCGAGGTAGAATCGGCCATCATAGCCACATTATAACCCATATCACGAAAATATTCAGCCATGGTGATTCCAGTATAGATGGAAGATTCTCGCGCAGTCACCGGCATATTGGAGGTATTGGCAATCAGAATCGTACGTTCCATCAAACTTTTTCCAGAGTGCGGATCCTGAAGTTCCGGAAATTCTTCAAGCACCTGGGCCATTTCATTACCCCGTTCACCACAGCCAATATAAATGATAATATCAGCATCAGCCCATTTGGCCAGAGAATGCTGGGTAACAGTTTTGCCAGTTCCAAATCCACCAGGAATAGCAGCCACTCCCCCTTTGGCAATGGGAAAAAGAAAATCAATCACCCTTTGCCCGGTGAATAGAATTTTTTCCGGCAGCAGCCGTTTGCGAAAAGGTCGCTTCTGCCTAACCGGCCATTTATGGAACAATTGTAATTCCTCATCGCCATTCTCAGTTTCCACAATACAAATTGTATCGTCGATATGGTATTTATCCTGTTTAATAATCTTTTTAATTTTGCCTTCAATCCCGGGTGGCACCAAAATACGATGTTTTAATAGACTGGTTTCTTCAACCTCGGCAATAATATGATTGGGACTGACCTGTTCACCTTCAGAAACTTTGATCTCAGCCTGCCATTCTTTGTCGCGAGGCAGAGACGGAATATCCTGACCGGGTGTGATAAAAAGGCCTTCATTTTCATGTATTTTTTTAAGCGGACGCTGAATTCCATCAAAAGTTTCCCTCATTAATCCAGGACCTAATTCTACAGAAAGAGGAGCACCGGTTCCATAGACTTCTACTCCCGGTTGGAGACCCGTTGTGTCTTCATAAATTTGAATTACGACTTGATCACCATGAACTTCAATGACCTCACCAACCAGTTTTTCTTCACCAATTCGGACTTCCTCGCCCATCGCGATTCCCGATGTATCTTTTGTAGTTGCTACCGGTCCAGTTACTTTTGAAATCATTCCTTTACCCATTGGAATCCTCCCGATTGTGCAGTGATTTTAACAGTTGATCCTTGTTAGCCGTCACCAAATTTTCTGCCAAAGTTGAAAATGTAAAATCATATTCATCTTTTTCGCTTGTTAAGATAAAACCGGATTGATTTAGTTCGGGTTTTATTGAGAGGTCAAGAGATTTTAGAATAGATTGAAGCTTATTTTTATCCTCCTGGCAACACAGCAAAGTAAAGATTTTTTTATCTTGTGGTAAAATACTTTTCACCTGATCAAAAATCCACTCATCGAGCTGCCCTTTCTGAAAAAGGTTGTGGAGTCTATCTTGCAAATCTTCAGTTAGCTCGTTTAGAATTTCCTGTTCGATAGCAAGTCTTTTTTTTCGAGATTGAATTTCTTGTTCGTATTCTATCTTTTGTTTTTCCCGGATGAAATTATCCTCTTGCTGTTTTTCTGCTCTGTTAACAATTCGGTCTGCTTTTCTACGGGCTGTACGCAGTGTTCTGTCTCTAACTTTTTTAGCACGCGAGCGTATTTTTTCAGCTTCCTGTTCGGCATTGCTGATTATTTGTTCTTTTAATTCTGATAATTTTTTAGTCATATATCGATTGACAGAGTCCTGTTAATTAAGTTTAGTACTTTGCCCCTTTCCTGCCATCCATCCTTATCCGGGATTTCCACGATAAGGGGAATTTCACTTTCCATTTTCTGCTCCTCAATCAGAGATTTTATGGGATTGGCTTCTTGCTCAGTTATAAATAATATAGCCAGATCTTGATCATCAATAGCTTCCTGAAAAATGGACTTCAGATCGTTATGCTGATCAACTTCGATTGTCTCAATACCGGCCAGTTTAAAGCCCCGGCAGGTAAAGGGATCTCCAATTAATTTAATCTTCATTTTCTTCTCACTTTCCCGGGCGAGTCAGCAGAAATATGATTGTATTTATATTTTACCAAGGATCAATACAGCAATGATCAGGCCCCAGATTGCCAAACCTTCGGCCAATCCAGCAAACACAATTACCCGTCCTGTGATCTCAGGTTTTTCCGCAATAGCAGCTACAGCAGCGGAACCAATCTTGGAAAGAGCAATAGCAGCGCCAATTACAGAGATTCCCAGGGCAAGTCCAGCTGCCAGAAAAGCCATACCAACAGCACTATCACCAGTAACTCGAGCTGCTGCTTGAGCCTCTTCTTGAGCAGCTTCCTGGGCCATCAAACCGTTTGGAGCCAGCACTACAAATAGACCAATTATCAGCAAAATGCCTGCTAATACGGAAAAGGCTGTATTAATACCTTTTAAACTTTTAAATGTTGAAGTCAACTTTGTCATTTTTCCTCCTGTTTATTTTATCTTGACGGGTTTATATTCTGATTCTCCCACAACAAAAAATCTGGAGAAGAATTCATAATATTCAAGCCGTAGAGTCTGGATAAAGACAATCAGACCCTCCAGCAAAATAATGCTTATATTTCCCAAAATTAGCATTGATAATTTGCCACCCAATGTACCTCCACTTAAGCTATTCGATATTTTGATAATAGAAAATGTTAAGATTGCATGGCCAATATTAAAGGCAGCAACACGAATGAAAGAGAGAGTATTTGAGATCACAGCAATAGAAACATGAATGATCTCGACCATAGATTCCATTAGTGTTTCACTCTCAAGACCTGTTGTGATAGCCTGCAAAATGGGACGTCCCAGAGCAATCACCAATATTGAGAACACAGCCAGCGTACTTTCCAGATAGATAACAGAACTAGAACTGGACTGGATTGTCGAATAAATAATAAAAATAATGCTTATATAAAATGTAAAGCCAGGTAGGCCTTCGGCTGATAAAAAGAGTTCCTGATAATTTTTATTAACCAAATCCTCGACCATTCGCAAAACAAAGCCAGTACTGACCATAAAAATTCCAAAATAAAGGCCTAGCATCATAGCATTTTCGGTATTTTCAAAAGGTGAAAACCAAAGAGGTTGAAAAGGATGCATTCCAAAATATTCACCAAACAGGGCGCCAAAAACCATGGAAGATAATCCCATATAAATCAGAAAATAGGAAAATTTTCGAATAAATCGATAGAACCACATCCCGATTCCGCCTAGCAAGAGAACCAAACCATGGCCGATATCTCCGAACATTATCCCAAACATAACAAGGAAAGTGATCATAGTAGGAATAGTGGGATCAATCCCTTTGTACGATGGTACGCCATAGGTAGATATGAGCGATTCAAAAGGGCTTATAAAGCCAGGATTATCGAGTTTTACCGGGGCCTGGTCAGCCTTTTGATTATTACGGTTAATCTTTTCTTCTTCGATAATGTATAGATTTTCATCGTCTTCAATTTCTTTTTTTATCTTGCGGGCTGAGCCGGTTGGAATATAGGAATTAATAAAATATACATTTTTTGTGCGCCCCATTTGATTGATCCATTGTAATTCTTTGATGGCTGTTTCCAGGCGTTTCTTGAGAGTAAGTAAATTTTCCCGGCCATCTTCCCCCATATCAAAAATATCGGATTGAATCTGGGTTCGTTGTTCATTTATTTCCCAGAAATTTATCTCAACCTGTTCTTTGCATTCTGTAATAGTACCTTTGAAATCATTGAAACGTTCCAATTCTGAAAATCGTATCCGATTGCTAATTCTTTTTAAACGATCTTTTTCATGAGCTGGATAAAAAATTAAAACAGGTATCGAGCTTCTTATATGTGAGCTATGGAAGAAGTAAAAATTGTCGATATCACGAACATCCTGCAGACTTTCTCTTTCATCTACAGGAATAGTACCTCCGACCATATTGAAATATTGTCCTTCAAAAAGATATTCCATCTCAAAATCTGTATCCGGAAATAGAGACAGGAGTTCAGCAATTATGTCAAGTTCATGTTCCTCTTTTTCTAATTGCTTTTGTTTTTGTTCCCGTTTTCGCAACTCCCGGTTGAATCGGCTTATAAAACTGCGGGCTTCCTGTTCAACTTCATCCGGTTTGACCGCCACTCCTTCTATTCGGCGCTCTTTAATTCCAAAATAATCGATGATTTTTTCAATCTCATTTTTTTGCTGCCTGATCGTGTTGATTTGATCGGCTGTACGAGGTTGTTTTAGATTTTCATCTTTTACTTTTGTAAGGTGGAACTCACCTTTTTCTCCAATGTATTCAATTGTCTTTCGCAAGCCCTGTTCACGGGAAGCGAATAACAGATGGGTCATAGATTCAGGCAGCCACATATTATCTTTCTCCTATTGCAGAATAGATTGTATCTTTTTTTAGATTGTACTGTAATCCTTTGTAAATAGACAAAATCCGCCCTGTTGTCATCTTAAAAATATTTAGAAAACTTAGCAGAGCAGCCATTGTGTACATTTTTTCCTTAAAGCTTTTGTAACAAAGCGTATAAAATTTTTCCTGAAAAGTTTGATAATCAATCCCATTTAAACTTTGAACATCTTTTTCAATTAAATCATGAGTAATAAGATACTGTTTGATTTCAAAGTCCTCGAGATTAAAATTGCTGTGCAGACGATAATACCAGCTTTGGTTGACCAAATCGACCCAGTTTGCTAAAAAATGGCTAGTGTCCCTTCGATCACTCCAGTATAGATTATCAATAGAATCCAGTAAAAATGAATAGTACCGACTTTCAAGTAGAAATTCAATATCTATGATTTTACCACTATTAGTAAAACGGCTAAATCCAGTTTTCCAGGCTGAATGCCAGGGAGTATTCTCAAGATATTCTCCAATCTCCTCCAGACTATAATTTTCTTCTTTAAATAATTTATATCGCCCCCTGTGACCGTAGAGAGCATTTTTTATATCCTCGAGTTCATAAATACGCATATAATCAGTGAAAAATTCTTGAGGAGCACCGTGTAATTGATTTTTCATTTTAAGAGAAAATTGGTAAACCTGTTCACCAAGATATTTCTCAAGACTCTCTTCGTGTAAAGGAAATCGGTTTATCAACTTAAGATTTTTTAGATTATTAAGAAATGTCCGGCTATTCTCCGCTTCAACGAGTCCTTGAATGTCTTTCCTTTCAGGAAAATAAGTAAAAATCACCCGTAATCTTGGATATATTGAATAATACATTTATTTTTCTAGCAATTTATTGACAAGATCCTTAAGCATTTCATTTTTTATGGATTGGTAATAGGAATGGATACTTTTTTCAAATTCTTTATTTTTCTGATCCTCTTTTTGCTGAAGTTCCCGGGCATAATCCTGAAGTTGCTCTTCATATTCTTGCTCGTTTTGCGAGGCCTTTTCTTCAGCCTCTTCTAGCAATTTATCTTTTTTTTGATTGGCTTCTTGTCGTATTTTATCAGCTTCCTGTTGAGCAGAATCTACTTTTTGGCGGGCTTCTTTTTCGATCTCAATTATTTGCTCAATCTTCTCTTCCATCGCCTTCATCCTTTCCCTTGAGCCGGTTAAACTCTGCAATTATTACATAGATAAGACCGCCTGCTATCAGAACCCTGATAAAAATTAAAATCCATAATAATATTTTTGAACCTAATTCCACGAGACAAAGGTAATTGTGATATTTTTAAAAGTCAAGAGCGGAGTTATATCTTTCAATCCCTTACTATCAATTTTAAAAAGTTGTTTTAATTATACCTGGTGAATAGATCAGAAATAATTATCACCTTACATTCTATATTCAAATAATATAATTTCAGTTATTCTAAATTTTAAATTAAAAAATGGTATATGCTATGAGTAAAAAAGTAAAATTAAGTGAACTGGTATATGGAGCAGAAAATAATGACGGCCCATTCTGCACCTATTTAGATAAAGAAACAGGAAAAGTATACACTATTTCATAAGAGGCTTTTGAAGTACTATCTGATCCTGATTTTAGAAGTTATAAAGTGGTGTGAGAGAAATGATATTGATAATAGCGATGATGATGAAAAATAAATAAGTTCACTTTAAAAAGGAGTAAAAGCAGTCAGGCTGTCAGAAATATATTTTGTTATGAAACCTAAATAATTTATCCAGAAGCCATAATGACAACTTCTTGAACCAATTTTTCAATTCCCCGGTCAACATCTTTTATTCCCGGCCCTAGCATATAGGCTGGTGTTGAAATAACTCGATTATTTTTGTCGATGACACAATCATTGACCGGACAATCAACATGGGCGGCTCCAAATTCTTCAACATCAGAAGCAGTGGCAGAATCATTGCCAATGGTTAATTTTAGATCATCTGCTTTTTCACCAAGAACTTTGGCTCCTAAAACAGGTGAAATGCAAATAAAACCAAGGGGAATAGATGACTCGTAAGCATCATTTATAAAATTTTCCACATCAGGATTGACAGTACAGTCAGTGCCTTCGACAGCATAATCACACAGGTTTTTGGCCACGCCAAAACCACCAGGAAAAACAACAGCGTCAAATTCATTGGCAGAAACAGAATTTATGGCTTTTATATCACCACGGGCAATACGGGCTGATTCTACCAGCACATTCCTGGTTTCCCCTTCTTGAGGTTCTCCCTCAATATGATCAACAACATGCATCTGAGGAAGATCAGGTGCCAAACATTGAACATCAACACCCTGTTTATCGAGAGCAAGAAGAGTTAAAACAGCTTCGTGGATTTCCGAACCATCATTAACTCCGCAACCTGATAAGACAACTGCGACTTTTGCCATATTTATTCTCCTTTTATTAAAATTAAGCTGAATGTCAAAACAAATTATAATAGGATATTTTCTTAATCAAGAATTACCGGTTGAAAATTTTGCTATATCGATAATTTTTTATAAAACATTTAACCCAAAGAAGTAGCGTAAATTGTAATATTAACAAGATTTTTAATATTCCATTGAATATGCTTTAAACAAAGCTTTCGTAATTGGTAAAACAATTTCGATCAAATTCTGGTAAAGAACTTTTCTATCCCATTATTTCATATATTTTATAGAAATTACTTTTTCGTGTCTTTCGCGTGGAGTTCGTGGTATTAGAGGGGCCAATTTTCTAGTAAGATCTTCACTCCTACAATAATCAAAATCACACCAGCCGCCAATTCAATTTTATTTTCAAAAAGGTGGCCAAGATGGTCACCAATATAAACACCAGCAAAAGACATCAAAAAAGTTATCACAGATATGATAATAGCAGGCATAATGACTGTAACATGAATCAGAGAGAAACTAAAGCCAACCCCCAGAGCGTCAATACTGGTAGCAATTGCAAACATTAGCATTGGCAAAAAATTTAGAGGATCGGCAGGAAGCGAACTGGATTCCATCTGCCGGGATTCATAGATCATTTTTCCACCAATGAACAGTAAGATACCAAAAGCCACAATTGGT
>DATGCI010000298.1:0-13153 GCA_035312185.1 bacterium | reverse complement strand
TTTCATAGCTATACCAATAGCGATACTTAGTTACCGGAAATTTATCATAAAAGGGATGAAAATTATGAAAACAAAATATGATTAAGCCATGGATAAATTAACTAATAAGTCCAAAAGAAGAATTAAAATTCGATTACAATTAAGTAAAATCAGAAGTTCAATACTCGTCGGGAAAATCTTTAACCCAGTCTGATTTCCGAATCTGATGGACTTTGACAACTAGCAGATGACCTGATTCCAGATCGAAGATAACTTTCCGGCCCATTTCACCTCCAACATCCTCGGAAATTATCGGAATATCGAACTTTTTCAGCATGCGACGGGCTATTGAAATATTTTTCTTGCCAATTCCTCGGATACTTTTCTCATAAGCGGCACCGCCCACTATCTGGGCAACCAGATCCTTATCCTGACTACCAGCCTGCTGCATAGTTCGCAAAAGCGCGACCGTTGCAACATTGCCATATTTGGGCGTTGATCGATCAACATCTTTGGTAGAAGGATACATAAAATGGTTCATTCCACCCTGTTGCAAACGCTTATCCCAGAGGCAGACTGCAACACTATTGCCCACAACTGTTCGGATCGCAGTATTATCAGAACTAAAATACACATATCCAGGATTCAGATGATAGGCTCTTTCTGAAAGGTGCCTTTTTTCTCCTCCACTTCTGCGTTCGACCATGTAGAGATCTATCCTTTTGGCTGTTACTTAATTCTCGATTTCCAATTCAGTTGGAATATAATATCTTTATGTTAAAGAGCAAATTAAAAATTTATATTTATTGGATTTCATCTACACCTACAGATGATTCTTCACATAATTTTTCCCATTTTTCCAGGTGATGTTCAATCCCCAGTTCCTGAAAGTATTCCTGGTTAAGTTCGCCTTTGCGAGCCAGCATTTGCCCGGAGGTTCCATTCTGGTGAACCATCGCATTGGCAAAATGAATTACATTGACCGGATTTATATTATTAGCACTATATCTTTCGGGATAATGGTGAAAGGCACAGGTTGAAATTAAAGGCGTTGGTAATCCCCACAGACCCATCAAATAAGCTCCAATTTCACCATGATTTGATCCTAAAATTGTATTTTCAGCTGTCAGAAGAGAGTGATCATCAGCAACCATAGCTCGTATTTTTTGAAACTCATGGGGAAAATTGACCGCTATTACCAATTTACCAATATCATGCAGAAGCCCGGCCGTCCAATAATTCTTGATTTCATCAGGCGACATATTATTTTCCTGGGCAATTTTTTGGGAACATTTTGCCACATTCAAACCATGATTCCACAAAGTATCAATATAATATTGATTGACATCGGATTCTTTGAATTTGTCAAATATTTTGACAGTTAAAACAAGTGATTTGATGTTGTCAAGGCCCAGATAGACGCAGGCTTTGATCGGATCAGTGACCTCATTTCGCAGTCCAAAATAGGCTGAATTGATCAGCTGCAGCACCTTCGTGCTCATACTAATATCTCGGGACACAATTTTGCCGATTTCCCGAATCGATGATTTTTCGCTATTTACTTTGTCAATTATTTCATAATACATGGAAGGCAAACTGGGAAGAGTGTTGATCTGAGAGATGATCTCCTTGACCCGATCAGCTTCCATAATGTTTTTCAAGGCCAGACTTCTTTCCAGATTGGAAATAATGGTTTCTTTTTTGCAGGGTTTAGGCAAATATTGATGGACTAGATGGAGGGCGGACAGATTTAGATTTTTATCCGCAGTTCCACTCAATCCAATTCTCAAAACAGTTGGATGCTGGCGTTTAATTTTTTTGAGAAGATCTATACCGTCTATATCCGGCATATGAATATCTGTAACAACCATATCCATGCGTTTTTCATGCATTCTTTGAAGTGCTTCGCGTCCACTGGTTACAAACTCAAGATCCCAGCGATCTCTTTCATGATATAGCAAGCGTTTCAATCCGCTCAAAATCCGCTTTTCATCGTCAACAAATAAAATCCTGTTCTTTTTTTCTTGTTCAGACATTATCTAATCAGCTCTATTATTTAGATTAAACAGAATATTAAAAGTAGTGCCCTGTCCGGGTTCACTCTCCACATCGATCAGTCCATCATGTCTTTCTACAATCGTCCTGATAATAAAAAGTCCCAATCCATACCCACCTTTTGAAGCCCGGGTTGTATACTGGGGAGTAAAAATATTATCAATTGTTTTCTGGTCCATACCTTTTCCATTATCAGACATGGACAATTTATAATAATCACCAGCCTGATACTGACTATTTTCGTCATAGTGAACTTTGGTAAGATCAACCTGAATTTTTCCATCTTTTTCTGACACTGCTTTCTCAGCATTAATGAAAAGATTTAAAAGCACCTGGGAAATCTGAGTTGGATTGGCTTCTATTTCGGCATCAATTTCTGGCAGATTTATCTCAAATTGAATGGTTTTATCAAAAATAGGTTTTACAATATTGTAGGACTCATTCACAATTTCCACAAGATCACATTTTTTCTGGCAATCGGCATGCGGCCGGGTCAATTCCAGAATCTGAACAGTAAGGCGTGAGGCACGGTTGACCGCTTTTTTAATATTATCAACCTGGCGGTCAATAGGTTTATCCTTTTCTATTCGCAGTTTAATAATATCTGGATAGCCGCGAATTATAGAAAGAATATTTTTGAGATCATGGATAACTCCCGCTGCTAGTGTTCCTACAATCTGCATTTTTTGGGATTGAATGAGTTGGTCTTCCAGGAGCTTATTTTTATCAACCAGATCATCACTATATTTTTTCGTGCGTAAGACACTGTTTATACGGGCGATAAGATCCTGTTTTGAAATTGGTTTGTTGATCAGATCAGTGGCACCAAGGTTAAGGGCTTTTCTTTTTAGATCCTTGTTTTTGAGACCAGTCAGCATAATGACTTCAATCCGGTCATCTTCCAGGTCCTGTTTTATGTATCCGAGGAGGTCAAAACCATTTTTTCGCGGCATATTAATATCAAGGACAGCAACATCGATAGATTTTTCCGCTAAAAATTGATGAGCCTGATCCACAGTATTTGCAAACAGAAGTTGCCATTCATCTTTTTTATTATGGAGAATGCGCTGGAGACCTGATAATAATTTTTGGTCATCATCAACAAATAAAATATTTCCCTGCATAATCAATTCCTTTGTGTGGGTAATTCAACTACAAATGTTGTCCCTTTATCAACTTCCGTATCAAAATAAATGTTACCATTGTGGTTTTCTACCACCACATTATAGGCCATAGAGAGCCCTTGACCTGTGCCCTGGCCAACCTCTTTAGTTGTGAAAAAAGGATTAAAAACTTTGTCTCGAATATTTTTCGGTATTCCACTACCATTATCTGAGACCTCGATCCTGAGATTTTCATGATTGGAGCTTGATGTTATTTTTATGCTGCCTTTTTCATTTTGCTGATTTTCTTGAGATTCTTGAATAGCATGAGTAGCATTAACGATCAGATTTAACAAAACCTGACTAATCTGATCCTGATAAACCGGTATGGCAGGAATATTATCCTCAAGGTCAGTTTCCAGCACAGCATCATATTTCCATTCATTGCGACTCACAGTTATTGTTTTCTGAATAATTTTATTGACATTGATCTCTTCTTTTTGCTGAGTGCCTGGATGAGAAAAAGTACGCATTGCATCAACGATCTTGGAAATTTTTATCAATCCTTCCAGAGAATCATCAAGAGCCGATTGAATTTCACTTTGCAAAAATTCGATATCTATTTTTTTCGATATCTTTTTCCAGGTATTGATTTTTTCTTCAGGAAAATTATCCTGAATATAGGAATCAAACTGATTATATTCATTTAAAAGTGAAAAAAGATCAGGAAATGCATCAGTAAAAAACTCGATATTACTATTTACATACTGGGTGGGAGTATTGATTTCATGGGCAATTCCGGCTGCTAGTTGTCCGATTGCTTCCATCTTATTAGCCTGCATAAGTTGTAGTTCAAGCTCCTTCTCCCGGGTGGTATCACGATAGATCAAAAAATAATCCATGTGCTGGCTATCAATATTAATTGGGGCACCAATTAAGGAACATTGGATCTCTTTTCCATCCCGAGTTTTGCGAACTGAATTGGTGAAAATATTTTCGCCTTTTGTAATTTTTTCTCCTATCTGAACACCTTCTTCTTTTAATCTACTTGGTAGGATAAATTCATCCAGATTTTTTCCCTGAAGAGTTTTCAGATCATAGCCGAATATTTTCTGAAAAGCATGGTTGATGTCAACTACATTGCGATTTTGATCAAGAGTGACAATACCTTCAGGAGAATTATTTTTCAGAGCTCGATAATATTTCCACTGAGTTTTTACTTTTTCTTCAGCCTCTTTTTGCTTGATAATTTTGCTAACTTCGTTGGAAACGGCTTCAAGCAGAGCCTGACTTTCATCTCTTGCTTCCGTGCGACCAATATCAAAGTCTGATGGTGTCAGTAATGAGATCTTGCCAACTTTTTTCTGGTCTATATTTAGATTACAATTCATCAACTCCTTATAATCATTATAATCCTGATCTGTAATTTCATTGTCCCGATAATAGATAGCTGAAACTACATTGAAATGGCTCATGTAGTTGTCCAAAAATCCGACGACTTTATATAATATTTCTTCTAGAGAAAGAGATTCAGTCGCCAGTTTGGTGATAGAAAAAAGCAGATTTAATCTTCTGGTCTGGAGAGCAACTCGTTCTTCCAGTTCTTTATTGACCCGTTCTAGCACCTTTTTCGCCCGGGCATTGTTGATCGCCATTTTAATCCGGGCTAGAACTTCTTCGATTACAAAAGGCTTACTCACGTAGTCGGCACCACCGGCCTCAAAACTTTTTTGTATGCTATTGCGACTGGAATCTCCAGTAATAAAGATAACTGGAATTTCCCGTGATTTTTCAACAGATTTTATTTTTTTACAAATTTTAAAACCGTCCATATCGGGTAAATTTATATCCAGTAAAATAAGATCAGGTTGGGAGGATTTTACAACTTCCAGAGCTTTTTTACCACTCTGGACACCTTGAGTTTGGTATCCTTCTCTTTCCAGAATATTCTTGATCATATCCAGGATATAAGTATCATCATCAATTACCAGGATTTTACCAGGTTTATTGTCTAACATTTTAAATCCCAAAACTAACAGTTAAAAGAATCTATACAGGAATCAATTAATGAATTGGTCAGGCTTCCTGCTTGACTTTGCTACCATTGCCAGAATACTGAACAAGGCCACCAATATCCAAAATCAGAGCAACTTTGCCATCAGGCATGATTGTTCCACCAGCAACTCCCGGTACGCGTTTGAGAGCCTCACTTAAGGATTTGATGACTATTTGCTCCTGCCCCAGCAGACGATCAGTAAAAAGTCCCACTCGTTTCCCGTCTGATTGAACTATTACAACAATGCCTTCGGTTATTTCACTCTGACAATCCTGTATATTGAAAAATTTTCCCAGTCTAAAAATAGGCACCATTTCATTTTGAAATTTGATCACCTCACCTTTATTGGTAACTGTTGAGACCTCCCCATCTTTGACACGAACAGATGTAATGACGGATAATGTCGGTATAATAAAGCGATCATCACCAAGGCGAATTACCATGCCATCAATAACTGCCAGAGTGAGAGGCAGTTGTATTGTAAATTTACTACCTTTTCCTTTTTCGGAAAGAATCTGGATTTTACCGCGTAGCGATTCAATGTTTTTTCGAACCACATCCATGCCTACTCCTCGGCCGGAAATATCAGTTACCTGTTTAGCAGTTGAAAATCCGGGCTCAAAAACAAGATTCCAGATCTCCCTTTTGCTCAAGGAATCAGCAGAGTCAATAATTCCTCGGGAAATAGCTTTTTCTATAATACTATCAGCATCCAGACCACGGCCGTCATCCTCCACCTCAATATAGATCTTTCCGCTTTTATGAAAGGCCCGTAGTTCTACAGTTCCCTCTTTGTCTTTGCCGGCGGCTTCTCTTTCTTCCGGTGGTTCAATACCATGGTCAACAGCATTTCGCAATAGATGAACAAGAGGATCACCAATTTTTTCTACCACCGATTTATCCAGTTCGGTATCTTTGCCTTCCAAAACAAAGTTGATCGGCTTGCCAGATTTTTTAGAAAGATCTCTAACCAGCCGGGCCATCTTATGGAAAGTAGAACGGACAGGAATCATACGTAAAGAAAGCCCAATCTCCTGCAATTCACGGGTGATTTTATCAAGTCTGGTCAGTTTTTTCTCCAGATCAAGAGATTCAACTTCATCGATTTTATCCGATTGACTTACCATAGATTCCGCGATAACTAGTTCTCCGATCATATCAACCATACGATCCAGTTTGTCAGCACTGATCTTAATAGTCTCTTTAACTTGAACGCGAGGACTTTTTACTTTTTTACTACTTTTAGTTGATTTTTTGGGTGTCGGTGATTTATCAGATTTTGTTTTCTTTTTAGACTTTGATTGGGTTTTCTTTTGTTTAGTTTTCTTTGCAGGTTTTGATTTTTTACCCTTTAAAGCCTCTTCATTTAGAGTACTAATTCTGTCAATCAAGCCCGGTACTTGCCTGTCTTTGGCAGGATAAAGTCCTTCTTTGAGTCCTGTCCTCAAATTCTCAATAAGTTCCTTTAATTTATCAACCGCATTGAAAATAGTATCAATAATTTCAGTTTCCAGATAGATTTTACCTTTGCGGGCACTATCAAGCAAGTCTTCAGATACATGGGAAAGCTTTTGAATATCATCGAGATTTAGAAATCCGGCTACACCTTTTATAGTATGGAAAGCACGAAAAAGCGAATTTAAGCTATCACTGTCAGTGGGATCTGATTCAATCTGAAGTAATTCCCGGTCAAGAGTCTCAATATGCTCACCCGCCTCATTAATAAAATCAACCAAGAGTTCACTATCTTCGATTTCGCGACGCTCTTCTTCTGCTTCCTCCTCTTCTTCAGTCTGCTCAGAATCCTCGCCTCTCATATAGCTTTTAAAGGTTTTCGTCAACCAATCTTTGAGTTCAAATAGTTCATCAATTTGTTCTGATGGCTCGCCCTGCTCAATAAGATCTTCTGCCGAATGGCACCGCTTTTCGACATTATCAAGCCCAACCATTGCCGATTCACCTTTCATAGTGTGCAGAATAGCCTTTAAATTCCGCCACTCTTCTTCACTATCAGACTTTTCTACTTCTATTAGAATGGCTTCCAATTCCTGAAGGGCTGATTCCTGTTTGGATAAAAATTCGGCAAATATTTCTTCTTCAACATTATCAGGCAGACTAGAAGATTGAGTTTGCGGAGTTGCTTGATCCTGATCAGGCAAGAAACGTTTCGGGAATTCGCTTTCCTCAAAAGATTTCCCTTCAATAATTACCTGTTGCAATCCGGTGATAACCTGATTGACTTCTCCAAAGGCCTGTTCCGGGTTTTCAGCTTCATCCAGTATCAAATTTTCTACACATTCAAGCGTGTTTTCAACAATCTGCTGATATTGCTCCTTCTCAAGTCCTTCAGCCAATTCCTCAAACAGATTATGAACAGTTCCCAGTGATTGCTTGTCTTCAATGTCCAGGAGTACGAACTCCTCAGATAATTTTTCAATAATTTGTTTGTTTTCCACTGATTTCTCTTCCCCAATCAAATTATAGATTAACTTTTTGGCTGCTGCTTATTTTAAAAAATGGTCTTTAATAATAAGCCAAACATCATCTATAGATTGCATTCAAAAAACGGGCCAAAAATATGTGGATAATCCTTTCTCCCTCTGGAAATTTTTTTAATTAGTCTATTTTAAAAAGATTAGAAATACATTCCCTGGTAACATTTCTTTGAAATGCTCTGAATGTAATAGGAGCAGAGTTAAATATTTAGAGGAACTAATGTATAAAGTAAAACAGTTTTTTAATAAGCATGCCAGAATTATGATCTGCTATAAGAGGCCGGATAATTAATTCCTCACGCTTTCATTTCTTCTTTATAACCATTTATATTTATTTTAATTATGTTGAAATTAAACAGACATTCCTTATATTTTATAGTAATAACTAGAGGCCAGATTTTTTTCTAAGTCCTTATAACCAGGATTTGGAACAAGTGACTAGGGCTTGATTTAAGTCCATTATCCAAAAAAATATTGTAAGCATAGAGTGCACAAAACCAAGGTTAGAGGCCGTTACTTCCTAAATATATAATATCTTCTTGAATTTTACAGAAACACTGAAAATAAAATAAAAAGGTGAAAATTTAACCCGAAAATTTTTCTTGAACGGAAAATATTACCTATTAAATAATTTTGCGTATTCGACTAAAGTAAACCTATCTGTAAGCAAAAATACGAGGAGAAAAAAATTGGACAGAAGATTTGCTAAGTCTGGCAGGATATTTGTCACATTATTTTTTGACGTATTTTTGAAACCTGAATTCTTTGAAATTTCTCCGGTGTACTTAGGCTGATTTTATTTGGGTTAAAATATATAAAGAAGGAAGGAAGAATGTATGGACGTAAAAAAGGTTTTATTCGTAGATGATTCACCGACTATGCGGCGGATCATGGTGAATTCTCTAAACAAAATAGGATTTACCGATTTGATTGAAGCAGAAAACGGGGAAGATGCTCTGGAAAAAATTGATGAAGATGTTGAACTGATTCTGGCTGACTGGAATATGCCAGAAATGAATGGAAAAGAGATGGTAACAGAGTTGAAAGCCCGTGATGAGTACAAAGACATTCCTATTATAATGGTTACGACCCGGGGAACCAAAGAGGATGTTGTTACAGCAGTTAAGATTGGAGTTAATGGTTATATAGTAAAGCCCTTTACTCCTGAAACTCTGAAAAGTAAAATTAAAAAAGTTTTAAACAAATGATATGAGGAGGATATATGGCCAGGTCAGACCATTTTGAATCTGTGATTGAAAAGATCAAGGAGATGAGGGATTTTTTGAAAATTGGTGATGAGATAGTACCCTTTTTAACGGAGCTATTTTCTTTTATGCAGGATGTTATGCCAATTATGAAAGAAGCCAATCATTCTCTAAAAGATGGTTCCCAGCGTCTGCCAACTGCTTCAGACCGGATCAAAGATGTGGATCAAACTACAGAAATGGCAACTCATGAAATTATGGATAGGTTGGGCAATATTTCTGATAAACTAGATGAATTGGCAGAAGGTCTTGATGATTCACAAGTTGAGATAATAGAGGATATTAAAGAGGAGGCCAATAGCATTATAGTATCTCTTCAATTTCAGGATATTACAGCGCAAAAGCTGGAACATGCTGATCGAATCTTGAATGCAATCAGAAAAAAATTCACAAAGTTATCCAATAGAATTGCCAAGGTTAAAATAAACTCCGAAGTTGGTAAGAAGGTTATGGAAGATATAACCAATACATCTGATAAAGAAACTCAGGAAAAAATCGAAGAAATGAACGATGAAACTGAGGATATTATTCGGGAAGGCCAGATTGATCAGGATGATATTGATAAATTATTTGAGTAAAAAACGAACCTTTTATTTTTAGGAAGAATTCTTTTATGGAAGACAAACAGGACTTTGACAACCTGGATGAAAGTATTGATAATGGAGACAGTATAATTAGGGACGCAAAATTGATAAAAGATAATAAAGTCCAACTAGGGCATCCTGTGAAAATCAATTCTAAAAATAAAGAGGCGGGTGAAGGTGAAGAAAGTATTGAACCGATTATAGAAAATGATCAAATAATCGGAGTAGTTTATCAATGCAAATGTGGTCGAAGCCGAAGAATTTTATTTGAGTACAATCGTAAAAAATAATTAAAATAGAGACTAATTTGGAAGATAGATTAATTGACATCAGAATTTCCGATGATAAAATGCAGGCACTGCTTATCATTAAAGCAGATGAAGAGAATTTTCCCGGCCATGAGGAGATTCAGGAAAAACTTGATGAAGCAGGTGTTCAGTATGGGATAAAAGAAGATAAACTTGAAAAAATTATCGGAAACAAGGAAGAAGTAAATTCTGTAGAAATTGCTTCTGGTAAATATCCAGCCAAAGGCAAAGACGGCCGGTTGATCTGGTATATAGAGTCAGACCAAGAATACAAACCTCATATTGATGATGATGGTAAAGCTGATTATTGGACAAATAAAAAAATATCCCAAGTTAGTAAAGGTGATGAAATTGTGACCAAACTGCCTCCTACTGAAGGTACGCCCGGCAAAACTGTAACAGGCGAAGAATTCACCATCAAAGGCAATGATATTTCATTGCCTAAGGGAAAAAATGTAACAGTATCTGAAGATGGGCTGACATTGATTGCCGAACATAGCGGACATTTAGAATATAAAAACGGCAACATTTCGATAAGCAAAATTTATCGCATTAATGGCGATGTGGACTTTAGCACTGGGAATATCAAATATAATGGAAAGGTTCATATTAGCGGCGATGTTCGTTCCGGTTTTAAAGTTGAAGCCGACGATTCCATAATAATTGATGGAAATGTAGAAGCTTCTCATATTTATTCCCGGAATGGCGATATTCACATTAATCTGGGAGTTGTTGGCAAAGAACGGGCAAATCTTCTAGCTGGCGGAAATGTGTATTGCGGTTATGTTCAGGGCGCCAAGATAAATGTGAGCAAAACCGTTTTTATAGAACACTATGCTATCAATAGTGAGATCTACGCTGGTGAACGGGTGGTTGCATTACGAAATGAGGGACTACTACGAGGCGGAAAAGTTTACAGTGAAGATGGGATTGAGGTTAAGGAAATTGGTTCTGAAAATCATGTCCAAACTGAGATTGGGATCAATTTTAATTACTCCCGATTCAATGCAGAATTGCAGGATCTGTCGGATCAGGCCAAAAAGAAAGAATCAGAATTGGAATTAGTCAGTAAAAAAATCAAATTCCTGAAATTATTAAATCAGCGTTTAGATGAATTATCAGATAAAAAACAAGAAGAGTATAAAAATCTTCTTTACAAAGCCAAAAATTTGAAAGAGGAACTCCAATCAATTGAAGATAAAAAAGATGAACTCAATGCCATTACTGATGAGGATTTCAAAGATAAATTGATCATTGTAAGAGGCAAAATCTTTAATGAAGTTGAGATCAATATGGGTAATCTTCAACATAAATTGGATCAACAATATGAGAGTGTGAAAATTTACCGGGATTCAAATAATATTTGTATCAAAAAATTATAATCAGATTGCAAGGTGAAATAGAATGGAAAAAGAAGATATCAAGATCCTTTTAGTCGATGATGAAGAAATGATTGTCAACCAACTATCTCATTATTTGAATAGTTGCGGGTATAATATTTCAGGCAAAAGCGATCCGGAAGAGGCCCGGGAAATGCTCAAGTCCCAGGATTTCGATATGGTGATCACTGATTTAAAGATGCCTAAGGTTTCAGGAATGGAAATTGTTAAGTTAGCAAAAGAGATTGACCGGGATATTCTGGCTTTAATTATCACCGGTTATGCTGATACCGATTCGGCAATTGAGGCTATTCAGCATGGTGTTTATGATTTTATGCGCAAGCCTTTTGAATTCAAAAAGATTAAAAATATTGTGGATCGAGCGGCTGAGAGGATCGTTATGAAAAAAGAGAACAAAGCCCTCAATCGCAAAATCAAAAAGATGTTAAATTATGTTACAACAATTTTTGATATAAGTTCGATTCTTTATCAAGTTTCCGATTTTGATACAATTATCAGTATGATTTTGGATACAATTACAGAAGGTTTAAAAATTAAAAAAGCCGGGATTTTATTAAGCAAAAATCATAGTAATAATTACCAGATGTATAGTGCGCAAAATCTTCCTGAGACTTTCATAGAAAATATTGATATCAATGAAAAGAGCCAGATAAATGGAAAGCCACTGGATAAGCATGAAGCCACTATCATTGATTCAATTGATCAAAATCTGGAGATAGATGGACAACAGTATTCAGTTGACGATCAAGTTTCCAGTTGCTTATTCATACCAATTTCTTTCCGGGAGAGTCTATTTGGTTATTTATTGGTGTTTGACGTTCATACAAGGACTTTGTCCCTTGATGATGAACTAAAACTTCTTAAAATTCTGGCAACCCAAATAGCTCCCGTTTTTCTAACACAAAATGTGAGTCGGGAAAAAGATCAGGTTAGTATCAGAAGTGTTGAGTACATTATCAAAAACATCATTGAAAACTCAATTAAGAAAACTGAGCAGGAAAACCATAATGTCTATTTTCTTCAAATGAAAGTTATTTTCAAAGACGATGTTTCAATTAATGATGATTATGAAATATTTCAGAAAAAACTTGAGGAGACAATAGAAAACCAGGTACCCCAGTCCTCAGAAATACTTTGGCAGGGATTTGGATCAATTTTCATTGTACTTTATGAAAGTACTCCTGTCAAAGCCGAACATTTTTGCGCCAATATTCGTACTCTTATTGAGGATCTTTATACTACTGCAGAAGGAGAATCAATTTTGTCAATGGAATACGCTATGGTGGCTTATCCCCGTGATGGGAAAAATTTCTCAGAGATAATGAGGTGTATGGAGCACAAATTTTACAATAGCACATCTGGTCTATTTACCGAAAATCAAGCAACGATGAAATAAACATGAGTGATAATAATTTGCAGGAATCTTCAAAAACTTTACTGATTGTTGATGATAATAAAAGTATTCTTAACTATCTAAAAGCCCATTTAGGTAATCATGGATATAAAATCAAGACAGCACAAAATGCTAAAGAGGCTCTGGCCAGAACTCAGAACCAGCATCCCGATTTTGCTTTAATTGATATCAGATTACCAGATGTGAACGGCGTTGAATTAAGTAAACAGATATCATCGCTGCTTCCTGAGATAATCATTATTCTGATGACAGGTTATCCCAGTGTAAAGAATGCTCTACAAAATCAGGAGGATCGCATTTTTGATTATCTGATCAAGCCCTTTAAAATAGAGCAAGTGCTCATGTCTTTGAAAAGATCGATCAAATATTCAAAACTGATTGAGCAGAATCATCAATATAAGGAGGAAATAAAGTCTTTGCATCAGGATAATAAGGAACTTCAGATTAAGATAAGAAAATTGATGGGAAAAACAGCAAATAAAGGCAACCAGGCA
>DATGCI010000297.1:0-10688 GCA_035312185.1 bacterium | reverse complement strand
ATTAAGCCAACGGCTATTCCATCAAGACCTCCACCTGCTTCTCCAAGAATATAGAGACTATCTTGAACATCTACATCAAGACCTTGAGCAACAAACCAAGGTATATATGGTAAGGACTCGGTTGCTAATGAATCATATTCATAGACACCATCTGTCAGATTCCAAACACCTCGATTTTCTACACCACCAGAGGCATTTGCAATCCATACTGTATTTGAATCTTGAGCAGCAATAGCCTCTGCCTCATCTCCAAATCCAGTTGCAATTTTCATATCAGTATTTTCAACAAAATTACCGGTTTCATCATCCTGAAAAACTCTAATATCAGTTCCTTTACTAAAATATAAGGTAACATTATGACCGGTACCTACTACTTCAATACTACGACTGTTTCCAGTTTCTCCGGAAAGATCTACAATGACTTCTGGTTTTGTTGTATCTGCATCATTTTCCCAGTGAACGACTTTACCATCAAAAGTATTGGCAAAAATTTGACCGTCCTCGGAAACAGCTACCCGGTAAGGGGCAACTGCAGAAGCTGTCCAGAAATCAGAAGCCAATCCTTCATTGGAGAGATCATATAAATGGCCACCATCTTCTGATTTATTAATATGAATTGTATTATTGTCATCGTCTGCAATAGCAATTGTGTTGCCTGAATATTCATTCAAGCGAAGAGCACCGATTCCAGAGCCACTATCTGTACCTGCTGCAGTCCAGTAAACCATTCCAGATTCACTATCAAAGGCAACATCTGTAACTTCTGAGGGACTATTCATACCTGCATCATATACATTATCGCCATCTGTATCAGCGGAAATTGGATTGAAATGACCACCAGTTACTGTACCAACAGAAAAGCCATCATTACTACCTCCAGATTCAGAAATAACATAATAATCTTCACCTACATCAATTCCTTGAACCATAAACCATGAATTATAGGGTAATTGGTCAACAAGAGATTCATTGTTTACATAGGCCGTGTCAGTAAGTTCGTAAATTCTACGATTAACAGTCTGATCGGATCCACCAGCCCATTGGGCAGCAAAAACTTTATTGGAATCGACCGATGCGATTGATTCACACTCATCTGCCCATCCTGTGGCTATATGCCGATTTTTAACTTCGACAAAATTTCCTGCACCGTCATCATCGTAAACTAAAATTGAATCACCTTTACCTACAAAAACTCTAACATCATTCCCAGTTCCAACAACTTCAAGAGCTCTACTGTTTCCAGTATAGTTAGCTGTAGGATCAATCACAAGTTCAGCTTCAGTAGTAGAATCATCATCAGCCCAGCGGACAACTTTTCCATCATAAGCATTAGCAAAAATTTGTCCATCTTTAGTCACAGCTACTCGATAAGGATCCATCCATCCTAAAGCATCTATATTAGTAGTGGGCATGCTATACATAAAGGTATCAGCTTGTGCATCATGAATATGAACAGTGTGGGCCGCGTTGTCGGCAAAAACCACTGTATTCATACCGTGGGTTGAAGAAGTGTTAATATCAACACCTCTTGCATTTCCCGATGTCATCCAGGCAGGTGCATCAGCATCAACGGCTTTAATTATCCATGCTTCGCTTACTGACGGATCCCTTCCATTCCAGAATGATGAAGCATTATAATCAATGCCTCTTGCATCCTGAGTACTCATCCAGGCGGGTGCTTCACTATCGCCTGATAATACTTTCCAATCTTCAACAGTAGTTTGGGCTAATGCCATACAACTCAGCCCAAAAACCATCAAAAACACTAACAATTTTCGCATTTCATCCTCCTTTTTGATTTCAGTTTAATTTTCTCCTGAAATTACTAAAATTGATAATATTCCTATTAAATTAACAACGTTCTTTTATTAGTTAAACTACCTTACTAACTCTTCAAGTTAAAATATCAAATCTTTTTTTGCAAGGATTATTAACACTTTTCTGATTTTGTATTATTATCTTTATTTTCAATAGTTTGATGGCTTTTATTTCTAAATTAATCTATATGTTTGGATAGTCTTAGATTGCATTTTTATTTTTATATAATTATCGTTAACAATAGTCACCTTATTAACTTTTTTCTCCTCCAGGTTTGCAAGAAAAACATCGGTTAGATTGAAATTAAATTTGATTTTTTCTTCTACTTCTCTATTTGCCGGGTTGTAAAATCTGATTATGTAACCATTTCCATCTTCAGCTTTTTTGAGCGCGCTCAACACAATCTGATCTGATTCAAATTCTATAAAGGATTTATTTTTCTCCAATTGCCCCTTTCCTCGACCAGCCTGAACAATTCTTGGCTCGTAATTATACAGCATAGATTCCTGATATACTTTACCTTCTTCCCAATTTCCTTTATGGGGATAAAATCCTAGTTTGTAAGCTTGCCTACCTAAACACTGGGTTCCTTTATGGTCGGAATAGTCTTGCATTGAAGCAACCGGTATTCTATAGTCGAAAGAACGCAACAAGGTTATAGCAAGAGTTCCCTGCTCATCATCTAGAGCCTCATAT
Source organism: bacterium (assembly GCA_035312185.1). GTDB lineage: Bacteria > Fidelibacterota > UBA2242 > UBA2242 > JAFGTP01 > JAIPHI01. Next base: position 8,174 of record DATGCI010000297.1, on the reverse strand, counting down.
TCTTTAAGTCCTGAGACTAGTACTGCTGCAGCTTTTTCACCATCATAAAGATCAACGAAATGGTGCATTGGATAATCGTGCATGGGCTGCTCTACCCAATCGCTTGTATCTTTTCTTTCTACAGGTCGCTCAACAACATCAAATTGGCCTTCCCCAAATGAAGATATTGCTTTCAATCCTGTTGGAAACATGAATCTCATTCGATGACATTCGACAGTATTTTCTAAATCAATGTGGATTTTTATATGCCGGGCATTTTTTTCTAAGATCAACTTAACTTCAATAGGTAGATTTCTCATAACTGGATTGGATTTTTTCCGTTCCTTAAGATTTTCAGGCAATTCCCAATTATATTTGATTCTTGCAATTTGGCGTAATTTATTGTTCTCAATGATATTGATTTCAGGTTCAGCTTCAAGAGTAGTATAAAAAGGCTTAACAGGTTCGTTGACCCAGGCATGCCCTGCTTCACCTTCATCAGAGAAATAACCAAGTCCTGTATATTCTTGCCTTCTATCTTTATCAAAAACGTCAAAAGTACCATTAGAGTTTATATTCAATTTGATAAATTTATTTTCCAAAGAAGGATTTGCAGTATCTATTTCCATAGATTCTGATTTCGTCTTTTTATCTGGAATAATCTTTAAAGTTTTAAGTCCTATATCGGGAATATTTTTTACATCTATTAAGACATGATAACGCACCATTGAAAAATACATAGGTCGATCAACGAGGCGTTCAAGAATAGGCTTTTGCTTTACTTTATCCAATATTTCAAATTCCAGTTCTCCGTTCTGACCAAATACTTTTATAGACCCAAGATTCTTTTCCTCCGGTATATCTATATAAGCTTCAACAATTTCATCTCGCTCATAGGGCAAAGTATTGAACAAAACCAGATTTATGTCATTTTCCAGCTTCATTTGCGAAATAATATATTGACAGGCTTTTTCAACCTGACTTTGAGCAATTTCCTTACACTGTTTAAAGCGATTTTCCATATCATCGTGGATTTCATCCAGGCTGCATCCGCCAATGGAATCATGGGCAGAATTCTTAACTAGCATTTCCCAGGCCAGGTCGATTGATCTGTCTTTTACATCCATTCCATACATTCCAGCAAGGGAAACTAAGGGTTCTGCATAGTATTGAACCCATTTTTCCGCTTCAAAATTTTGCTGCTTTAAATACATTCTAGCCGAAGTTGTGTAGCCATATAAATTAGAAGAACGGACATCATATTGCGCACTGCGTCTTTCCCCTTTTACAATCGATAAATCATCTCGATTTACTTCCTCTTGTAATTTTTTTGTATAATTCTCCAGATCGCTGTGTACAACTTTTCCATTATTAAGGAACTGATTTATATCATTTACTATTTTAGGTGTAATAGGATTTGGACCGCTGGAATCATGCCCTTCTGCCCAGAATATATGACGAGTGGTAAAATCATCAACCTGATCATCAATTATTTTCTCAACTGATTCCTCCAGATTTTCAGGATAATATTCTTCAAGTTGATCAACTAAATTATAATCCTTTTCATAGAGATATTTATCAGCAAAATGAAAAGGACGCCCTCCTCTTTTCCATTTAAATTCAATATCCTGAGGCTGTTCATCGTGGACGACAGGTCTATAAATGTAGAAGTAAAAATTGTACCGTGGCCAGGTCGAAAATCTGCTGGAAAGAGCTTGAGTACCATCTGCTCCTTCCCAGATAAATTCGGCTTTAGGGCTCTCCAGGCTGTTTATTCCTCGATAAAACATTATTACAGGTATATCAAAGCCTCTGTACACCTGGGGCAATTGGGAAATCTGTCCCCAGCTGAATGGAGAATAGCCCACTTTCATGACATGACCGAATTTTTTGCCGGTTTTGTGCCCTAAAAGAAGGTTACGAATTAAATTTTCGCCACCAACCTGAAATTCTTCTGGCAAAGTATACCAGGGGCCGACAAATAATCTTTTATTAGTGATAAATTTTTTAAGCTGTTCCTCTTTATGGGGCTTTATTTCAAGATAATCTTCTAATACAACGGTTTGGCTGTCCAGGTGAAAAGCATTATAATCGGGATTTTTTTCAAGTATTTCGAGAAGTTCATCAATCATTTTCACCAATCTCTGACGATTTTTCTGAAAAGGATAACGCCATTCTCTATCCCAGTGGGTATTAGAAATTACATGAAAAACTTTATCTTTTTCCATCTTTTTACCTGATCCTTTATTTAATGAGTAACATTTTCCTTCTTATTTTGGTTTCTAATGTACTTAATTCATAGAAATAGAGTCCACTAGATAAACCTTTACCATTAAAATTAACAGTATGGTAACCAGCAGAATAGAAGGAATTTGCAAGAATTTCTTTCACTTCTCTCCCGTTAATATTATAGACACTTAAATTTATTCGACTTGATTTATTTAATTTAAATTCAATTTTTGTACTTGCATTAAAGGGATTGGGATAATTTTTAACTAAAGAGAATAATTTCCTATTCGGAGTTTTATACTCATCAATTTGAGTTTCCACAGTCTGAAAGGCGATAGCATCAGCCACAGCATATTCTCCTTGCGTACCAGCATCAGAAATAATAACTGTATCTCTACCAGGAGAAAAGGTATATTCGCCCAAATAATTCCATGTAGCATGATTTACAGTTTGGTCAACCCGAATTGTATCTCGTCCTTGATCATAAATAATTACATAAGGAGTATCTTTACAACGGTTACTTGACGCAACCCACCAACCATAAATTTTATATGCTTTTTTATGGTCTAAGTCGAGATTATAACGAGCAACATCTTGACCTGAACCAATTTGGCTTAATTGGGAAGCGCTTTCTCCCCAATAACCTGCATTTGCAGTGGGAAACCAATCGCCAACTAATTTGCACTGCTCGTCTTCTGTATCAATTACCTGGTCATAAACCAGAGTATCGCTATCAAACAGTGAGTCACGATGAGTGACAGCCAGGATTGTAGGCACGGCTCTATTCTCAGACGGACTGTTTATAAATTCTCCCGGTACGGCCATCTGAGTTGAACCACCGCCATCAAGATTCATGGCCTCTACACAACCTAGATCCAGCATGATATCGGCCAATTCATTTAACCCAACCCCTTCACTAATTGTCTGCCGACCATCGGCAGTTATCATAATAATATGATTATTTTCTGTATAACCAACTGCAGTTCGAGGATCATTGTTGTCCAGCCCCACTCCTGATCCCCACATTACTTCTTCATTGTAGGTTACATTTTTCTGACCATTTTTTATTAAGGTTGGCCCCCCCCCAATTCCAGTCAATAAATCAGTTATTTGGTTGCCATCAGCACTTTGGGGTGCTGATAAGGGCTCGGAATCATTATAGGCATAATCAAGTGGTGCATTAAAAGAATATATACCATTTCTACCACCTGAAAAATGATAGATCCAATCAACTTCAGGAGAGAAATCATTAGAAAGGCTAAACAAACTCCTTATAACTGGGTAGGACTTACCACTCCTGGTTACAGATCCAACATTTTGAGCCTTAACACTTTCAGGATAAATGACTGCTGAATAGGATACCGATCCACCAAAAAATCCGCCATTTATCGCGGCATAAGTTTCAAAACGCTCAGCCAAATTTTTTACAGTCGCTGTGTTATCAGTTATATATGGTCGCACAACAATATTTTCATCATTTAAATCTACATCCAGATAATAAATTTCCAAAGCTGGTTGATTACGGTTGGCTTTGTATAATTTAACTGAAGAAGGGAAATCATATTGATCAGTTACTTCTGTCCACTCCAAAGATTGACTAAATAGTAAACTGCAGGTAAAAATTAAATATAACCATAAATATCTTTTTTTCATTTTAACCTCTAGTTTGTTAAGCGCTCTTACTAACAACAATAAAGTAATCTTTTTTTATGATTTTTGCAATATTTTTTCACAAACAAATATTCAGCCCCAATTTTTCATATATTTATTTTTTTAAGAACAGATTTAAGAGAAATTGATATTATTAAAAAGGGATTATCTCCAGTATATTAGCATATTGTCAAAAAATTCATGATTATCTTCAAAACCATATTTAAGCGATAATAAGATAACTTAACAAACTAATTCCTTCCAATTATTAATTTTTTTTGTTAATATTAAGGTATTTGAAATTTGGAATGTAGAACCTAGTTGAATTATTATGGAAACAATATCATTTGGGACAGATGGATGGCGAGCCATAATTGCTGAAGATTTCACTTTTGAAAATCTCGGTATTATAGCCCAGGCTATGAGTGAATATCTCCTTAATAATTATGATTCTCCTTCGATTGGAATTGGTTATGATACTCGTTTTATGTCTGAAAGATTTGCCCGGCACCTTGGTAAAATTCTAAAAGCCAACCATATCAATGTCATGCTATCAGATAATTATTTACCCACTCCAGTCCTATCCTATACAATTAAAAATAGAGGATTAAATGCTGGAATTATGATCACTGCCAGTCATAATCCCTATTATTACAGTGGTGTAAAATTTAAAGCTGGCTACGGCGGTTCAGCTATGGTTGAATTAACTAATAAAATTGAATCCTATTTACAAAAGTCACCCCTTCCCTATTACAAAAATCAAAACCTGGAAACCTACGACTTTTTTAAAGACTACCATGATCATATAAAAAAATATGTTGACCTGGATTTAATAAATTCGATTGAACAAACAATTGTTTTTGATTCTATGCATGGAGCGGGAACAGGTTATCTCGAAAAATTTTTTAATCAAAGTCAAATCGATATCCAGGCTATAAATGCTAATCTAAATCCAAATTTTGATTTTACCCTCCCCGAACCGATCCCCGATAATTTGCAACAATTAAGCAAGCAGGTAAAATATACAGATGCTGTCCTTGGTTTTGCTACTGATGGCGATGCTGATCGCTTTGGTATTGTTGATCAAAATGGAAACTTCATTCAACTTCATGATCTTTTGCCGATTCTTTTTGAATACTTAATAAACTCCCGAAACTGGGATGGCGATGTCGTAAGAACCACCTCAATGTCTGGTACTATCGACAAATTGGCAGCTGAATACAATCGCCAGGTCATTGAAGTACCTGTTGGCTTCAAGAATATCTGTGAAAAAATGCTCGATCAAGATATTTTAATTGGTGGCGAAGAAAGCGGTGGCTTTGGCTATAAGAATCATATTCCTGAAAGAGATGGAATTTTGTCAATTCTGCTGGTTCTGGAAATGCTTGCTGCAGAAAATACTAACCTGCATGATAAAATTGCCAGATTGCGTAATAAATATGGACCATTCTCATATGACAGAATTGATCAATATTGTGATATTGAAAAAACAAAAGCCAATATGGAAAATTTAATCAACAATCCACCTTCAGAAATTGGTGGATATAAGATTGAGCGAATTAATACAATCGATGGTATAAAATTCTATTTTGATAATGATGCCTGGATGTTAATTAGATTATCACAAACAGAGCCCCTTTTCCGAATCTATGTTGGTGGAAAGGAAACCGAAACTGTCCAAAATATTCTCCAGGCAGGTCAAAAATTATTAACAAATTAAGATGGAGTAATTGCTAAAATGAATAATTACGAAAAATACGGATATTTTTCTGATGAGACTAAAGAGTTTATAATAACGCGTCCTGATACTCCTCGCCCCTGGGTTAATTACATTTCCAATGGTCAATATAGTGGTCTAATAACCCATGTTGGTGGAGGTTATAGCTTTTATGGAAATCCTAAAGATAATCGAATTACCCGCTGGCGCTACAATAGCTTGCCTATGGACCGCCCCGGGCGCTACATTTTGATAAAAGATCCAATTTCAGGACAATTTTGGTCACCGACCTGGCAACCTACACCACAGGAATATGATCATTTTGAAGCCCGGCATGGACTGTATTATACTAAAATTTCTACAGAATTAAATAGCATAGCCAGCTCAATGCTATATTTTGTTCCTCGTGATGATGATCTCGAAGTCTGGAAATTAACTCTAAGAAATAATTCGAAAAATAGCAGAACTTTACAATTATTTGCATTTCAGGAATTGTGCCTGGGCCATGCTCTTGTAGATCTGATTAATCAACCTAATGATCAACATTTCAATGAAGTATCCTATGATGCTAATAATCAAATTTTGACGGCCACCAAACGTTACTGGGTGAAATACAATTCGGCGACAGTAGAACAGGCCAATGAATCCTGGAATAAGCGGGTTTTCTTTGCCAGTAGCGAAGATGTAAAATCCTTTGATGGTAGCAAGGACAATTTTATTGGCAAATGGCGTTCTGAAGCCAATCCTATTGCAGTTGAAAAAGGAGAATGTACCAATACTGAAATAACTGCTGGAGATGCAATTGCAGCCTTGCAAAATGAGGTAACTTTGCAACCTGGTGAAGAGAAGGAAATTGTTTTCATTATGGGAGTTATCCCAAAAAATACCAGCAATAAAAAATTAATAAATATTGTTGAGAAATATCAAAAACCAGAAAAGGTTAATAGAGCCTTTCAAAAACAGCAAAATTTCTGGAACGAATATCTTGATAATGTCCAGGTTTCCACACCAGATAACGACCTCAATCGAATGCTTAACTTCTGGAATCAATACCAGACCTCGGTTACTTTCTTATTTTCCCGGGATGCTTCCTATTATCATGGTGGAATGTTATTCGGTCGGGGCTTTCGAGATTCCTGCCAGGACATTATGGGCCCTGTTATGGCCCAACCTGACTGGGTGAAGGAACGAATAATTGAAATGGCAAAATATCAGTTCAAAGATGGCAGTACTTACCATCTTTATTATCCAGAAACTGGTGGCGGTGAAAGAACAGGCCATTCTGATACGCCATTGTGGTTACCTATGGCAATTATGATCTATTTAAAAGAGACTGGAGATCTGGATTTTTTAGATCAGCAGGTTCCCTATCATGATGGAAAGACAGGGACAATTCTTGAACATTTGTACAGTGCTCTCGACTACTCTTTACAAGACCTTACTGAGCGGGGCCTGGCAAAATTTGGCCCGGGCGACTGGAATGATACACTTGATTATTTAGGCAGAAAAGGCAAAGGCGAGAGCGTATGGGTAACCATGTTTCTGGCTTATAATCTTCGTGAAACTGTTCGGCTCTGTGAATATATTGGCCAAGCAGATAAAGCTGCTGAGTACAGTGACCATTATCAAAAGGTCAAAGAGACAGTCAATGAACTTTGCTGGAATGGAGAATGGTATATTCGCGGAACCAATGATGTTGGTGAAAATATAGGTTCAGCAGAAAATGAAGAAGGAAAAATATTCTTGAATACCCAGAGCTGGGCAATTATCAGTGGAATTGCTACTGGCGAGCGGGCAAAAAAATGCCTTGAATCGGTTCACAAATATCTGGATACCCCAAAGGGTCCCAAAATTCTACATCCTCCCTATACAAAAATCGATGATAATATTGGTCTGGCTACCCGCTGTGTTCCTGGAAAAAAAGAAAATGGCGCCGTTTTTAACCATCCTGTCAGCTGGGCAATTTTAGCCGAAACTATGCAGGATAATGGTGATAAAGCTTTCGATATTTATAAAAAAGCTCTTCCTATGAATTCTGAAATTGATATCGATAGGTATGAAGTGGAGCCCTATGTTTATGCGGAATATGTTACCAGTCCAGATCATCCTACCTATGGCCAGGCCAGTCATTCCTGGTTAACCGGTTCATCTACCTGGATGTTGCGAGATGGAGTTGATTCTATTTTGGGGGTAAAGCCCTATTACAATGGGCTTGAGATTTCACCTTCTATTCCCTCTGATTGGGATTCCTTCAAAATCAAACGCACTTTTAGAGGAATTGATTTTTCTATAACAGTTGATAATCCTGATAATTTAAATTCAGGGGTCAGAAAAATGAAAATTAATCAAGAAACCATTGATGGTAATTTCATTAATCTAGAAGATGATGAGATCCAGGAGTTAATTTCTGATAGCAACCAGGTTGAAGTAAAAATTACTCTGGAAAAATAATAAAGGATGGGTTATGAATAGATTATTGAAAGTTAAATTATTAATATTTGTATTAGTAATTTTTCAATTTACTCGAGCAGAAACAAGTCAAATTACAAACTTTGATGAATTAATAACGGTTTTAAAAAAGGGCGAAATTGTACGAGTT
>DATGCI010000296.1:0-15579 GCA_035312185.1 bacterium | reverse complement strand
AAGGTTTTTTTGAGTTGAATCCCGAATACGACAGCAGCCGCGATAGCCTTGTCGATGATCGAGTTGGATTTACTCCTTTTACAAGTCCTTCGACATCAAATAATAATCAGGCCTTTACTGGAATTTCAATAGATAGTATTGGACCAGCCGGTTTTAATATGGATTTCAGAATTAAATGGCATGAAAAATCCGGCTCTAAGATTGTCTTTAATATTCCTGATGGATTTGATGTTCACGATATAATTCCTGTTGATCTTGGTAAGAATCTTGATGGTTTGGCCGTTGCTGGTAATGAAATATTTTTATATGATTCTCTCGGTAATCAAATTAGTTCTGAAAATAGTCTGGATTTGACGGACTATTCCACTGTCAAATTGTTCTTTGACCAAAATAATAAAAATCTGTTTGTGTTGGCAGAAAATGATCAAAATCTAAGGATCGCAGCCTGGCAGATTATTAATTCGAGTGATCTAAATTTTCAGGATTCTGTTCAAATAGAAAATGCAGCCACCACAAGTAATTCTATCCTTATTGACAACTCTCTTGTAAGCGGTGTCGTTGAAAGTGGAAATAATATGCTGGTCAGTTGGGAACTAACAGATCAGGGACTGGAAAAATCTGAACAAAGTGTCGATACTCCTATTCAAAGTCTGACCGGTAATGCAAATAATTGTTATTACCTGAGCGAAAATAGAGTGGGACGAATAGATTCGGAAACCTTAAATATTAATGAATTGGTAAATGATAGCAGGATAAGCGGGAATACTCTATTTTCAGGCCACCTGAATAATAATGAAAAAATCGACCTGGTCTATAATGGTGCTGAATCTTCCGGAATTGTTCTGGACGTTGATGAAACAACAATTATTAGAACTATAACGCCCGGTTTTGAAAAGATCGCCCTATCAGATATTGATGGCGATGGCCTGAGTGAAATTATAAATATAACATCAACAGGTGAATTGGCTTCCTACAATGCTAATCTCAATCTGGAGAATAATTTTCCTGTGCAAATTGGCCATGAATTGGTTGGAGAACCATTATCCTATGATGTAAATGATAATCGGATCAATGATGTGGTTTTGGTGACTGATTCAGGTGAATTATATGCCTTTGATTATAAGGGACGTCATATTGGTGCTTTTCCATTAACAACAAATATTTCTGATACAGATAGGCTTTGTCTTATGAATACTACTGGCAGTCAGGTTGCATTTATTGGGACCCGGACTGGTACTAGTCATATTTCAGCAACAAAAATGGGGACTGGAAAACTTGCGGCTAGTTCCTGGTACTGCCAAGCAGGCAATACTAATCGCAGTTTTCTGCTTGAAGTAGTAGAAACACAACAATTATCAGAAGATGTACCTGTTTTGAACAAAGACAAAACTTTCTGCTGGCCTAATCCTGTCAAGCAATCTACAACAAATATTCGCTATTTTGTGAATCGACCGGCAACTGTTAAAATAGATATTTATGATCTGGCTGGTAATTTTGTAAAATCTTTCAAAGATGAAGATCCAGATCCTTTGGTATACAATGAAATCAGCTGGAATGTGGACAATATTGAGAGCGGAGTCTATTTTGCTATGTTACAAGCCAGTGATGACAGCGGTTCACAAAAAGAGATAATTAAAATTATGGTTATTAAGTAAATAAAAAGATGACGAATAGATTCCTCAGATATTTCATCCTTATAAATATATTTTTAATCGGTATGGGCTATTCTGCTGTTCGCTATAATCACCCGGAACTGGAATGGAAAACCTTGGAAACTGCCCATTTTAGTGTCCATTATCACAATGGTACAGAGAACACAGCCTATCGGGCTGCCCGGGTTGCCGAGACTGTTTATGAGCCAATTACTTCGTTTTATGATTTTACCCCACCCGAAAAAACTCAGATAATTATCAAAGATACTGATGATTATGCCAATGGTGGAGCCTATTACTATGACAATAAAATTTTGATCTGGGCAACTCCCTTGAATTATATTTTACGGGGCAATCATATCTGGCTGAGGAATGTTATTGCCCATGAATTTTCTCATATAATTTCACTGGGCAAGGCTATGAAATTTACCTATAATGTTCCTGGTATCTATTTTCAGGGTATGGGTTATGAAAAGGAGAAAAGGGAAGATGTGGTTCGGGGTTATCCCAACGTAATTGTTTCTTATCCTTTGCCAGGCATGGTCATGCCCATGTGGCTTGCGGAGGGAGCCGCTCAGTACAATTATCCCAAAGCCCACAATGACCTCTACGATTCCAACCGTGATATGATATTGCGCGATCGAGTTTTGCATGATAATTTGCTATCTTTTGATGCTATGGGAACTTTTGGAAAAAGGGGCACTGGAAATGAATCAATCTATAACCAGGGCTGGGCTTTTACTCGCTATTTACAGGCTAATTATGGTAAATCGGTTTTGCCGGATCTCATGGATAAAATGGCGCAGCCTATGCAATGGTCGGTCAACAATGCTCTCAGAGAAGTGACCGGAAAAACAGGTCAGACCATTTATAGAGAATGGAAGATAGATCTAGAAGAAGATTATTTTGGCAGAACAAAAAATATTCGGGCTCACGAAAGAAGTGGCAAGGTGCTTTTTGAGAAAGGTACAGCCCAATTGTTTCCCATTAGTAAGCAGGATAAAATATATTATCTTTCAAATAAAGGACAGGACTATCTATCTCTGACTAGTCTTTATGAATATGATAAAAAAACTGGCGAAAGCAAGGTTTTGCAATACGGCGTCAGCTCTAAATTGATTTTTGGCCCGAAGCATGAAAAAATCTATTATTCAAGGGTTGGAAAACCTAATAGGCATGGCTCAGAATTTTCTGATATTTATTATTATGATCTGCAGAAAGACGAAGAAATTGAGATCACCCATGATGCTCGAGCCATGAATCCTGATCTCTCGCCTGATAGTAAGCATCTGGTTTATGTAATCAACAACAATGGAAGTCAGAATATAGTCCATTATAATCTGAAGACAGAGAACAAAGATACATTAACCGACTTTAATAATTTTGAGCAGGTTTTTAATGCAGTCTGGACGCCTGATGGCCAGAAAATCACCTTTGATATTACAACTAGCCATGGGCGCGATATTTATAATTATGATCTGAAAAGCGGCAAAATCAGACCACTCTTCAATAATCAGTATGATGAGCGCTATCCTCTCTATAGCCGGGATGGTAAGTGGCTGTATTATGTCAGCGATAAAACTGGAATTTTTAACATTTACAGAAAAAATTTGAGCACTGGCAATCATGAATTATTGACTAATGTGACCGGCGCTGCTCTCATGCCCTATATTGATAAATCGAGCGCTCTTTATTATACTCTATATGAAGAAGGAAAATTTAAAGTTGCCCGAATTGATGATCCTCAACCTGTCAAAAAGGAATATGCTCACTACGAGCACAACTACGAAAAAATTCCCGGTAATATCGAGCTTGTGAATTCTCCTGTAAAAAAGAAAACAGACTATGATAGCGAATATTCCCGGTATTTTGTTATGCCTCGTTTGATGCTTGACTATGGAACTTTGAAACCGGGCCTCTATTTTTTCTCATCAGAAATACTTCAAAGGATGGAGATTTTTGGCGGTGCTGCTATTAACAAACGGTATGATTATGATGTAGCGATGATGCTGGAATATCATTTATGGGATCCAACTATTTTTCTGGAATTTTACAACATTCGCCGCAGCATTCTCAATAAAGAGGATACGTACAATGATGCCTATCCTATGAAAAATGATTATACATTTTTTCTAACCGAAGCCCATCTGGGTGTCTCCCGACCGCTTTTGGAAGCTCATCAGTTTCGCTTTGATATTGTTTATTCCAATTATCGCACGGTCAATGATCAGTTTATCCAGAAAAATCCCAATGAATGGAGTGCTTTTGAAAATTTTTCCTACAATTATTATAAAGGTCTTAATTTTAAACTGGATTGGAAAATTGATTATACCTTACCGGAAGTAAACAACTACACCAATCCGACGACTGGAATGGAAATAAATACCACACTTTCTCGAAATTATGATAAATTTCTGGATGATTTTGGCATTTATCAGGACTTTGGCACCCTAAAAGAAATATACAACAATAATTATTACTGGAAAATTCGCCAGGAAGGCAAATGGCACCATAAAATGCCTTTTATGGAAACATTGGTGGGGAATTTTCGCTGGAAATTGGGCTGGATCTCCAAACCGAATCTTGATTCCTTTTTCAATTTTTTCGCTGGTGGAATGCCTGGCCTGAAAGGTTACCCTTATTTTAGTATGGAAGGGCGCAATATGTTCTCACTCCATTATACTTTTCGCCATCCTATCTTTACTGAGAGGTCTTACAAACTGGGCTGGTTCAATTTACAAAATATGTTTGTGGGGGCTTTTGCTGAAACTGGTAACGCCTGGAATAAAGTGGCCGGTTATTCAGGAATGGATGTGGGAACTTATGTAAAAAATCCTGTTGATATTACTCATCAAGTATTGAAAGATTTCAAATCTGATATAGGTCTGCAAGTAAGGTTGAGTGGATTTTCTTTCTATGCCTATCCTACTTCTATTAATCTGGATTTTGCCTATGGTCTCAGTGAATTTCAGGTCTCTGATAAAATGGAGAATACTTACCATTATGATAAAGAGTGGCGCTATTATTTAACTATCCTGTTTGGATTATAAAAGGAGGAATATTTATGAAAAAATTATTTATGGGACTTTTACTACTAACGCTTATTTTTAATTTTGTTCTGGCTGAAGGATTGGGGCTTAATAAAGGATTGACAAACCGTCAAAAAATGGATGCTTTTATGCAATTTGGCGGAGAAGAAAAATCCCAGGATACTGTTAGTTACTCTTTTGAAAAATCTCCTGCACTTGCTTTTATGATGTCGGCTGTTGTTCCGGGGGCTGGTCAATTTTATGCTGATAAAAAGTGGTGGTCTGTTGGATTCCTGGGTGTAGAGGCTCTGGGTTGGGGACTGTGGTACAATCGTAAGACCTATGGTGAAGATATGGAAGATGAATATGAGAAGTTTGCCAATACAAACTGGAGTTTTGATAAGTGGCTGGGAGAATGGATCAGCAGTCCCGATTTATATGGTCAGTCTCATGAAATTAATGTTATTTTAGTTGATAATCAGGGCAATATTATTGAAGGATCCGTATTCACTGTTGATGAAGATTATTATCAGACTAAAGATGAGATGTTTAATGAATTTGGCAGTCAGAATCCTGATGGAGTAGTTGAAATAAAGAGTCGAGACTATTATGAGAATATTGGTAAATATGATCAATTCGCTGCTGGCTGGAGTGACTATAATCCTGAAGCCAACCCTGATACAGTTTTACTAGCAGGTATGCGGAAAAATTATGTAAATAAACGTGATGATTCCAACCAGGCTTTAAAAATGGCTACTAAATCTCTTACCGTTGTTATGTTTAACCATCTATTTAGTGCCTTGCATGCCCAATTTGCTGCCAAACATTATTCTGATGATGCTAGTAAACCTAAAGAAATGAGCTGGAATTTATCACTAACGCCGGCCTATAGGCGAGGACAACTGGTAAGCGGGATTAATCTATCTTTTGCCTTTTGAAATAATATTACTAGCTTTGACGACTTGATAAGTAATGAAACTGAAGATAATTGAGGAAAAATGAAATCAAAATTAGCAATAATAACTTATATATCGCTGGTAGCATTGTTACTGGCTGGATGTGCTGGTAATACGACAACATATCAGCAAACTTCACAATACTATTTCAAAGGTAAACAAGCCTATCAGAATGGCAAATGGATCAAAGCAATTGATAATTTGAAATTGTTTATCCTGAATAATCCGGGTAGTGAATATGCTGATAGTGCTCAATTTTATCTTGGCGAAAGCTATTTCAATAATAAAGAATATTTGATGGCTATATCAGAATATTCCCAGCTTAAAAATAAATACTCTTATAGCCCTTTAGTTGAAAAAGGTGCTTACAAGATAGCCAAAAGCTATGTAGAATTATCGCCTAATTATCATCTGGATCAGGAAAATACTAGAAAAGCTATCCGCAATTGCCAAAGCTTTATTAGCAATTATCCTAATAGTGAATATGTTGACGAAGTAGAGCAGGATATTCAGGATATGCGCAATAAACTTGGTCACAAAATGTACAATAGTGGCGTATTGTATCGCAAGATGCACCGCTGGGAAGCTGCAGTAATATATTTTGATAATACACTTAATCAATATTACGACACCAAGTATGCTCTGGATGCAAAATTGGATAAAGCTTTATGTTTGATCAAACTTCGGAAGTTTGAAGATTATAAAGAATTAATTGCTTCTATAAAACAGGAGCATAAGGATAATAAAGAAATAAAAAATGAACTGGCCAGTTTGAAACAGACTTACAAAAATGAGCAGAAAAATATCAAAGATGAGCTGGAAAAAAGCAAGGGGCGATTTTGAGCATCTGCTTATTTGGAGGGACTTTTGATCCTATCCATAATGGCCATCTGATAATGGCACAGTGGACTCTTAATGAAGTGCCGGATATTGATGAAGTGGTTTTTATTCCAGCAGCCCGGCCCCCACATAAGATCAATCACAACTATACACCTTCTGAGCACAGATTGGCAATGGTCGAAAAAGCCACTAATGATAATCCTCAATTTTCCGTTTCTGATGTGGAAAGTAAAATGAGTGGACCTTCCTATTCTGTAAAAACAATTAAATATTTTCGCAAGAAATACAATTTTGATAAACACAGTCCCTATTTTCTAATTGGCGAGGATAGTCTGGTAAATCTTGATCAATGGAAAGAGCCAGAGCAAATTCTTTCTCTAGCCAATGTTCTGGTTGTCCAGAGATTTGGTGATCAGATTAAAGAAAGAGAATCTAAATATAAGGACAAAGTCCATATTTTGCAAAATGCTCCATATCTGGATATCTCTTCCACGCTAATTCGAAATATTAATAAAAGCGGAAAATCGATTCGCTATCTTGTACCCTCTGCAGTGGAACAGTATATTCATGATCATCATTTATACAATGAATAGTTGCAACTAAATCTGGGCTCAAAGCTCAAAATCATTTTGATAAATTACTTGACAATGGAACTAAAAAAATCGACCTTAGTAAGATATTGTGAGAATTGTAAATTAAATCTAAAAAAAAGTGTGATAACTTATGAAGGAAAAAGAATTAAAAAAGCGCAAAGGGATTATTGAAAAAATTTCTTTAACTAGGACCAATTATATCGTTTTTCTGGCTGGAATAGTCATCGTTACTCTTGGCTTTTTTCTCATGGCCACTGGCGGAACAAATGATCCTCAGAGTTTAACCCTTTCACCAGTAATACTTTTAATTGGTTATCTAATTGTTGTTCCGATTTCAATTTTTATTGGCAGTGGTAAGGATGCTGAGGAAAATGACAAATAGCTTTTTTTTCACAGAACGGGAACTGGTTAGGCGTCAAAAAAAATATTAAAGCTTTAAAATCACTCATTCTTACTGTCTTAACAGACAAATTTTATAAAAATAAAAAGAGCCGCTATGAATTTCATAGCGGCTCTTAGCTTTTATATGTCTAAATTATTAATTTTCTTCGTCATCCAGCCAATAGATGAGTTTCTGTCGATCGGCTTCAGGGAGATACTCTTTATTAGGTATCATCCTGAGTGTAAAACCGTTTAAGCCGCTCGCCCAGTTGTTTATTGTGACTGTATAGAGAAATTTGCCATCTCCTAATTCCTTTTCCACTTCCATTCTCTCAATATTACCCTCAGCAAGTTCTCCTTTTGTATTCAACTTGCCATAGTAAATTTCAACATTTACATCATTCGAGGGAATCTCGTCCAGGTAAACTTCAGCTGTAACCTGAAGATTGCTGTCAATATTTAGGTCCTCTATCGAAGAAGAGTCAACATTAATGAAACGGATCTTATCCCATTTTGTAGCAATATTTTTCTTCCAGGCTGCCAGTCGGGTTGCTTCGACAGAACCTTCGGCTTTGAGCTTGCTGCTTTGATTAAAAGCCGGTACATAATAATCAAGAGTGTATTCTTTGAGCATACGATTGGTATTGAAAATAGGACAAACGTCAGCCATAGAGTTTTTCATCATCTTGATCCAGCGCCTTGGCATTTTATCACGACCACGCTCATAAAATGCCGGAATTATCTGCTCTTCTAGCAGGCGGTAAATATCATTGGATTCATTGTGATCCCATTCCTCAACACTATTGTAATCTTCTAACTCTTCACGATTACCGATTGCCCAGCCAATATCACGATTGTAGGCTTCATCCCACCACCCGTCCAGAGTGCTAAAATTTAGAGCGCCATTGGCAGCAGCCTTCATGCCGCTTGTACCACAGGCCTCCTGCGGACGCCGAGGAGTGTTCAACCAGATATCGCAACCTTCAACAAGATAGCGGGCAATATTCATATTATAATCGCTAATAAAAACAATGTGATTGCGAAGTTCTTCATCTTTTGCTAGATTAAATATTTTCTTGATTAATTCTTTACCTTCTTTATCCTGAGGATGAGCTTTACCAGCCAGAATAATCTGAACGGGTTTTTCCTCATCAGTGATAATTTTTTTGAGACGTTCAATATCCCTGAAAATTAATGTGCCGCGTTTATAAGTAGCGAAACGCCGAGCAAATCCTATTGTTAGAGCATTGGTATCCAGAACACTTTCAGCTTTTTGGATATCGGTTTCTGGCAGATCAAGACTGCGATAGTGCATTGCTAAGCTTCTTCGGGCAAATTCTACAAGTCGTGTTCTTCGAGTTTGATGTACGCGCCACAGTTCGCCGTCAGGAATCTCTTTAACCCGATTCCAGGTCTTGCTTGAAGCCGGTTCCTCTCTCCAGGCTGGTCCCAGATAGCGATTGAACAGTTCTACCATTTCCCGGGATAACCATGAAGGCTGGTGAATTCCATTTGTAACAGAACTGATGGGAATCTCATTTTCTAATGCTGAAGGCCAGAGAGATTTCCACATTTTACGGGAGACTTTCCCGTGTAATTCACTGACACCATTGGTCTTATATGCCATGTTAATTGCCAAAATAGCCATGGAGAAGTTGTCGTTTCCATTCTTGTCAATTTTTCCCATGGTTAAAAGTTCGTCAGGAGAAATTCCAACTATTTTGCAATAATCTTCAAAATATTTTTTTAT
The DNA here is from genome assembly GCA_035312185.1 of bacterium. GTDB lineage: Bacteria > Fidelibacterota > UBA2242 > UBA2242 > JAFGTP01 > JAIPHI01. Next base: position 6,378 of record DATGCI010000296.1, on the reverse strand, counting down.
CAAACTAGCGGAAAATAGATCAATACCGGCTTTTACTGGAGTATGAGTTGTGAAGACTGCACTAGACTTAGCAACTTCCAGGGCTTCATAAAAACTAAGATCAGACCCTGACATCAGAGTTTTGATTTTTTCCAATCCGGCAAAAGCGGAATGCCCTTCATTCATATGGATAACTGAATCAGGTTTGCCCATGTCGTTTAATAGCTTAATTCCACCCATACCAAGCATGATTTCCTGCTTGATACGCATCTCCTTATCACCGCCATACAATTCAAAAGTGATTTTTTTGTCTTCCTCTGAATTTTTGTCTATATTGGTGTCAAGTAGATAGAGCGAAATTCTTCCAACTTTTGCTTCCCAGATCTGGGCATATACTTTCCGTCCAGGAAAGTCAACACTGATAATATGAGGATTGCCCTGATTATCAGTTTTGATCTTCATTGGCCAGTTATAAAAATCATTAAAAACATATTTTTCTTCCTGCCATCCATCGACATTAAAACTCTGGCTAAAATATCCCATTTGATAGGCCAACCCAATTCCAGTTAATGGTATCCCTATCTCTGATGAGGATTTTAAATGATCACCAGAAAGAACACCTAAGCCACCGGAATAAATGGCCATGCTTTCTGTAATTCCAAATTCCATAGAAAAATAGGCTATATTTAGATTTTCTGAATATTCATCTCTTTTATGGAACCAGGGAGTTGATTCCAGATAGAGGTCAAAATCTACTAGAACTTTATCAAGTGAATAGACATAACTGTCATCATTAGCCAGCTGTTCTAAAGTGTCCTGGTCAATTTTATTGAGCATGGCAACAGGATCGTGGTCAACTTCTTCCCAAAGATCCATATCCATTCTGCTAAAAAGATTCCTGGTTTCATCATCCCAAGTCCAGCGGAGATTGTAGGCCAGGTCGCGAAGTCTTTCCAGCTTCTTAGGCAGATTCGGAGAAACGGTAAAACTTTTTGCCGGTTTCATTATCTTGCTCCTTTTGATAAATAACAATTAGTAACTCAAAAATAAGTTAATAAAATGATTATTGATTATCAAAGCTTATTTCTAAAATAAAAACAGCAGTTGCTCTAAATCACTTCTCCTCTAAAAATTAAATAATTAAAGTTTTAAAACAACTGCTCTAAATATCTAAAAATAGCATTTGAACAACCTGTAAATATAGTGTCCCAAAAGTTTAAAGACAAATCTTCACAGGAAAAATGTAATGCAAATCACGCTCTTCGATCGAATTCAAATAGATTCCATTTTGTTAGGAAAATAATTGTTTGGAAAATAAGTCAGAATAAATGAAATTTCGATGATTGAATAAAAGGAGCTTCCGACCATGTCAATTGATCAGGACTGGATAACAATTATCATCTACTTTTTTATTTTGCTGGTACTGGTAGTCCTAAGCGATATCCTCAATAAGAAATACAAGCTTTCTGGTAAGATCACCCGACGAATTGTCCATGTCGGAGTAGGGCTTGTGGTCTGTACTACGCCTTTTACTCTGAATAGCTGGATTCAGCCTGCTCTCCTGGCCTCACTTTTTATTTTTGCTAATTTAGTAGCTATCCGGAGAGGCTTGATGCAGGGAATCCATTCTACCCGGCGCGTTTCCTATGGCACAGTTTTTTTCCCTGTTTCCTTTTTAACCTTAATCCTGTTATTTTGGGAAAATAATCCTGAAATATTAATCGTCAGTATGCTTTTGCTAGCAATCAGCGATCCTCTGGCTGCTATCGTAGGTGAGAAGTATGGCGAAAACTATCACGCCTATCTCTATGATAAAAAATCCTATCATGGATTACTGAGTGTTTTTATTAGCAGCTTCTTTTTAACCTTTCTGACTTTATCAGGTCTTAGATTAATGGATATATTTGTGGGAATTTCTTACAGCGGAATTTTATTAGCCTCCCTTGCTGTCAGTATAATTGCAGTTCCGGCTGAAGCAGTTTCATTTAAAGGCACAGATAATCTTTCTTTGCCTTTGCTCTCGGCTGTTATGCTCTCAATCATGTTGAATGCAACTCCAGTGGGACGGATTTATAACCTACTCTGGATAATTTTTGCCGGATTGGTTTCAATAATTGCTTACAAAGGTAAATCACTTTCTCGCAGTGGAGTTGCCGGCGCTATTGTGATTGGCTCATTTGTGTTTACAATTGGCGGGATTGCCTGGCTTGTTCCTCTTGGTGTCTTCTTTGTCCTATCTTCTCTATTATCCCGGCTAGGTCGTGATCACAAGAAGGCTCTTAATAAAATTGCTAAAAAAGGAGGTCAGCGCGATATTGGGCAGGTTTATGCTAATGGGGGAATAGGTCTGGCACTGGTCTTGATCTATCATTTTTATTCATCACCAATTTTATATTTAATGTATTTAGGCTCTTTTGCTGCCGCTAATGCTGATACATGGGAAACAGAAATAGGCACTTTTTTCAAAAAAGGAACCCGGAATATTTTGGACCTATCCGCAGTACCGCCTGGAACATCCGGCGGAGTTTCACTAATGGGAACACTAGGAGGCCTTGCAGGGTCTGCCCTGGTCGCCCTTTCCGGATTTTACTTTGTTTCCCCCCATAGGAATTTATTATTAATTTTTACAATCGTTACTTTAGGTGGAATGGCAGGATCTATAATTGATTCTTATGCCGGGGCTCTTTTTCAGGCCAAATATCTTTGTCCTGTGTGTCAGACAGAAACTGAACGGCTTATGCACTGCGGAAAAACTACAGAACACATCAAAGGTATTCCCTGGATCAATAACGACATGGTGAATTTTATCTGCACCTCATCAGGTGCTATTCTTGTTCCGATTTTGCATTGGATAATTATTGGCGGTTGAAAAATAAATTAAGACCACTTTAACAAAACGGATAAAAAAATATTAAAACCAAGATTGAAAATTTTAGACTAATCTTAAAATATTATGGGGAAAGTAAAGTAAAACCTGAATCAGAATCTTTTTTACGAATGGCTGTTGTATTTGTTATTTCTGTTAGAATTATTTCAGTGATCAACCATGTTTTTACACCTCGCCGAATACAGCCCGTTACAGCAGAACCCTCCCGACCTGCAGTAATGTGCATGTGAAGAGAGGGATTACCCTCTTCGTCGGGAAAAAGTGTTCCGGTTCCGGCGATTTCATGAACATGGTTTAAAATATACTCCATTGGATGTATATCACTTGAGCGGCCATCTTCTGGCCCTACAACTAATTTACTGCCTTCATCTGCCCCGCCAACAATTATCAAAGATGCAGCCTGTATATTATGCTCTTTGGCGAAATTTTCTACTGTTTCGTGGATAATTTCGCCATCTTCAAGCCGCAAAATAAAAGTTCGTCCCTGCTGGGCCTCAGAATATTGCATAGCGTAGCTCCTGTTTTATAATTGTTCTATTAGATAAAAAAAATAATTGCCTATTTAACAGGCATCTTCCTCTGAGTTGTTACTAATCCTGATTCTGGAGAGACAGCTGCGAAGAAAGAAAAATATCCAGGTGACACATATGAGCAGAGCTGTGAATTCACTCAAAGGCAGAGCAAACCAGACAGCCTTTAAACCGAAAAAGTGACCAAGGATAAGCATACCTGGAATAAGAAAAATAAATTGGCGAGTGATAGTCAAGACTAAGCTGGGAAAGCCCCGTCCAAGAGCCTGAAAAGTTGTGGCACCAATAATGTTGATTACCATGAAAATATAAGCCAACCCAACCCTAGGTAAAGCAATCGTGCCGATTCGAAGAAATTCAGGGTCTTTGTTGAACATCTGCAATAAAATTTCCGGGAAAAGCCGAAAGATCAAAGAGGCTAGAATACCAAAACCCAATGCTGCCAGACTTCCCAGTTTAATTGTGTTTTTCATTCTATCCGGATTTCTATGGCCATAATTATATCCTAGCAGGGGTAGATAACCCTGGGCCAAACCAAAAACCGACATCAGAAAGAAGGATTGTAAGCGGAAAATAACTCCCATGACAGCAATTGCTGTAGAGCTAAAACTCCCCAAAATTCTATTGATTAAGGCGATTGAAATGCTAAAAATCAAGCGATTCAACATAGCAGGTACGCCGACCTGGTAAATCTCCTTTATGATCTGAAAATCGAAGGAAAAATTTGATAACTTCAATTTGAATTCAGTTTTGTCACTAAAAAGCACCATGGTTACAAAAATTCCAGCAAATAAGCGGGAGCCAATTGTTGCCCAGGCCGCGCCTTTGATACCCAATTCAGGAAAAATCCATAAGCCAAATATGAGGAATGGATCCAGAATAATATTGAGCACAGCACCGATGATCATGGTTATCATGGGGGCAAAAGTATTGCCTTCACCGCGCAGGATGTAATTAAATGTAGCCGGTATGAAAACTACGATGGATCCACTTAAAATTATTTGCATGTATTGTTTGGCAAGATCAATAAGGACTGGATCATCGGAGAAAAGCTGGATGATCTTGTCAGCGAAAAATAGTCCAATTATCCCAAAAACAATTCCGTATATAATTGCTATGAAAAAAACATGTTCGGCCACAATGCTGGCTCGTTTTGTATTGCCCTGGCCGAGCAGGCGAGAGATGAGGGAACTTGCGCCAATGCCCGTTCCAACTCCAATTGCGATGATCAGCATCTGGATGGGGAAGGAGAGTGACAGAGCAGAAAGGGCTTCTGTACTTAAATGGCCTACATAAATGCTATCTATAATATTGTAGAGAGCATGAACAATCATTCCAATAATTGCAGGAGCCGACAATTTGAATAAAAGCGGGCCTATTTTTTCTTTGCCTAAACGATCTGATTTTTTTGCTATTGCCATTAATTTTCTCTGGTTATCCATTTGGCGTTGAGATTTACACAGATTTTTTTGATGAGATGGAGAAATTGGTCAACTTCATTCTCGGTTAAATTTGAACGCACCTGAGATTCTACCTTATCCATAATGCTGAGAATTTGAGATTTATTGTTTTTTGCCTTTTCTGTTAAAAAGATCAGGCGTTTGCGTTTATCTTCAGGATCTTTCTTCTTGATAATGTAGCCATGGGCTTGCAAATGTTTGATTTCCCGAGCTACAGCTGCCTTATTGATATTAAACATTCGACAGAGCTCCTGCTGATAGATGCCCTCATAATGATAGAGGGCCATGAGCAGTGAGATTTGAGCGTGACTGATATGCAACTCCCGCAGCTCTTTGTCTAATAATTTGGCATGAGCTCGGCGGGCAATGCTGAGGAACTTGCCTATGGAACGTCTTTTTTTCAGGTTATTGCTCATTAAAACTCAGTTCATTCATAAAAAGTTGACATATCAACTAAAAACTTTAAGAATTCAAACTGCCAAGGTCAAGCTCTTTTTTTATCTTGTCATTAAAATAAATTGCCTGCTCTGTATTTATTTTTAAAAGTGCTTTAAACGGTTTTTATAGGCTATTTAAACCGTATTTAAAATTCTATGAACTTTATCCGATTTTTGAAATTATTTATAGGTGGCCTGCTTCAATTCTTTTATTAATGAACCAATTTCTGCTTGCATCTTTTTTTGATCGCTCAGATTATTTTCAATCCTATTGATCAAAGCACTTCCTACAATAGCGCCATCTGCTCCGGATTGGATAACTTTTTGGATATGTTCTGGTTGAGAAATACCAAATCCGACATTAATAGGCAGATCAGTTTTAGGACGAACTTTTTGAATTAGTTTCAGAGTAGTATCTTCCAGATCCTGCCGTGCACCTGTTACACCAAGGCGTGCTACCAGATAAACAAAGCCAGTGCATTGTCTGATGATTTTTTCCAGTCGAATTTCTGGTGTAAGTGGAGTGACCAGAAATACTGTATCAATTCCAAATTTTTGGCTGATACTGATAAATTCTCCTGCCTCCTCTACTGGCACATCAGCGATCAATACAGAATTTATTTCGATTGCAGCCATTTTTTTATAAAATTTATCCAGCCCATAATTCAGAATTAGATTGCTATATAATAATAGACCAATTGGTATTTCGCTGAATTTCCGAATTTCTTCCAGAAGTGAGATACATTTGTGAATATTTATTCCGCTTTCTAAAGCCCGGGTATCAGCACTTTGAATTGTAGGCCCATCGGCAATTGGATCGGAGAAGGGCATACCAAGCTCCAGGACATCTGCACCATTATTAATGATTTCCCTGATTATCAATAAACTGTTCTCATAATCGGGATCACCTAATACTGTGAAGGGGACAAGGGCACCTTCGTTTTTACTTTTCAACTCAGAATATTTTTTCTGATAGCTTATCATTTTTTGCTCCTTGAATTCCATAATTGAATCATTTCAGAATTTTAATATTATTTTTGACTATTCCTCAGGATTTTTTTCACTTCAAAAATATCTTTGTCACC
>DATGCI010000295.1:0-3589 GCA_035312185.1 bacterium | reverse complement strand
ACCCAGCAAATAATGGGTTGTTTCCACACTGCTACTCCAATCTCGCAGAGCAGCGTTAATAGCGTCTTTGAGAGTTTTTGTGCCTGAATTTACAGGAGTAACCTGCGCTCCCATCAATTCCATACGAAACACATTGGGTTCCTGGCGCTGCATATCCTTTTCACCCATATAAATTTCACATTCCAGCCCCAGTTTTGCGCAAGCTGTGGCCACAGCCACACCGTGTTGCCCGGCACCAGTTTCAGCAATAATGCGAGTTTTTCCCATTTTTTGGGCAAGGAGAGCCTGCCCGAGAGCATTGTTGATTTTGTGGGCACCAGTGTGATTTAGATCTTCCCGCTTTAAATAGATCTGAGCGCCCACATCTTTGCTGATCTGCGGACAATAGGTGATTGGCGATGGACGTCCCACATATTTTTGTAATAGTTCGGAAAAATCTTTCTGAAATTTTTTATCTTGTTTGAGTTCGTTAAAATTTTGCTCCAGTTCGCTAATGGCTGGCATTAGCAGCTCAGAAACATACCTGCCACCGTATTTTCCATAATATCCTGTTGCCATATTTATACCTCTCTTTATTTTTAATCCTATTCTAATTTATCGCTAACAATTTTTTGCAATAGATTTTTATCTTTTTTCCCGGGGCTCATTTCAACTCCAGAATTAATATCGATAGCATAGGGTTGATAACTTATAGCCAAGGAAAAGTTGTCCGGATTAATGCCACCTGCCAGGAATATTTTCTTATCAGGCAATTTTTGTAGAACATTCCAGTCAAAGGATTCTCCTGTTCCACCATATTTGTCGGGATGGAAAGTATCCAGAAGCACAAATTCGTTTTCATATTGTTCAATGCTTGCCCTTAGTTCTGATTTGTTTTCAACTCGAAAAGCTTTAATTACATTGCCTTCCAATTGCTTAACATACTGAGGTGATTCATCGCCATGTAGTTGTAAATAATCCAGTTCACATTCATTCCGGGTCTTTCTCACTTTACCAATATCTGCATTAACAAAAACTCCAACGGCATTTATTTCAGGATATTGGTTCTTGATTTTTTTGATAATTGTGCTGGCTTTTTGCGGATCAACAAACCGGGGTGATTTTTCATAAAATATGAAACCCAGAAAATCAGCTCCCAGACTTGCGCACAAATTGGCATCTGAAAAATTAGTAAGTCCGCAAATCTTTATTTTTGGCCTTAAAAGAGCGTCGATCTTTGCCGATGGATCAGAACTGGCCATAATTGCACTCCCAACTAACATCGCATCGGCAAATTTTTTTACATTTTGAACATCTTCAGAATTGAGAATCCCGGATTCAGTTACCAGCACTTTTTCTTTGGCAATTTTTTGGGATAATTGGCGGGTGCTGTTCAGATTAATTTCCATAGTAGCCAGATTTCTATTATTGATGCCAATTATTTCAGCATTTTCGGGCAATTTTTTAATGTCTTCTTTATTATGAATCTCTACCAGACAATCCATATTGTATTTCCTGGCCAGATCAATATATTTTTCAATCTGTATTTTTGATAATATTCTAGCAATTAACAGGACTGCATCTGCACCAAAAAAGCGCGATTCATAAATTTGATACTCATCAATAATGAAATCTTTGCGCAAGATGGCTTTTTTTGTTCGAGAAGTAATTTGTTGAAGCCCGTCTAGATTGCCTCCAAAATATTTCTCATCAGTTAAAAAAGATATGGCGTTTATATTAGGATTTTGATCATATAGCTTGATAATCTGCTTAATATCTAGATCAGGCCTGATCAATCCCCGGGATGGAGATTTGCGCTTTACTTCAGCGATTAAATTTATGCCGGATCCCTCCTGTAATGCTGTTTTGAAATTTTTTGTAGAAGGGGTAAGTTGGGATAAAATCGCATCCAGAGAAAGATTCTGCTTATGGTTCTCAATTTCCCTCTTTTTGTTGGTAATGATTTTATCGAGGATCATACAGCCACCTGTTTTATTAATTCTTGCAGCTTTTTTTGAGCTTTGCCTGAGTCAATTGTATTTTGGGCTAATTTAATTCCTGCTTGGGGATTGTCCACTTTTCCTGCCGCCATTAAACCAAAAGCAGCATTCAATACTACAATATCGCGAGCAGCGCTTTTTTTGCCTTTCAGAATTGATCTGATTATCGCAGCATTTTGCCGGGCATCAGCACCTACAATTTCTGAGAAAGGTGCCCGTTTCAGGCCAAAATCTTCAGGTTTAATGAAATAGGTGTTGACTTCACCATGATTAAGTTCTGATACTCTGGTCTTTCCAGTAATTGTAATTTCGTCGAGATTATCCTCTCCATGGACGACAAAAGCTCTGGCTTCTCCCAATTTATCAAGGACATGAGCGATTGGTTCGGTCAACTTTTTACTAAAAACTCCCATGACCTGGGCAGTAGCACCTGCCGGATTAGTAAGTGGTCCCAAAATATTAAAAACTGTTCTAACGCCCAGTTCGCGACGGGGACCAATAGCATATTTCATGGCTTTATGTAGAATTGGTGCATACAGAAAGCCGATATTTATTTCTTTTATACTTTGGGCAACAATTTCCGGAGTGACGTCTAAATTGACTCCCAGCTCTTCTAAAACATCAGCGCTCCCACATTTCGAAGATGCTGCTCGGTTGCCATGTTTGGCAACTTTTACTCCAGCGGCAGCAATAACAACTGCTGCAGTGGTGGAAATATTAAAAGTGTCTGTGCCTGTACCACCAGTACCACAGGTGTCGAGAATAGCCTCATTATTTCCATCAACTTCGATACGAGTTGCTTTAGACCGCATGACCCGGGCACAGGCTGTTATCTCCTCTACAGTTTCACCTTTTGTTGCCAGAGCGGTCAAAAATCCACCAATTTGAGCATCCGTGCATTCACCACTCATTATACGGTTCATGACCTCTTCAGCTTCTTGAATGGATAGATTCTGTTTCTTGATCACTTTATTGATTTGTTTTTGAATCATTGATTCCTCCAATAATATTTTCTATAATTTTTCCACCTTCAGGGGTCAAAATACTTTCTGGATGGAATTGAACCCCATACAGATGATATTGTTTATGCCAGATTGCCATTGGTATATCTCGAATTTGAGCAGCAAGAGTAAAATCAGCAGGAAGTTTTGCTGCAGAAAGAGAATGGTAACGCCCCACCTGGATTGGGCTTTCTATATTGCGAAAAAAACCTTTCTGATTGTGGTCAATTATACTGGCTTTTCCGTGAAAAATTTCCTTGCATTCACTTACCTGGCCTCCAAAAGCCTCGACAATACATTGAAATCCCAGGCAGATACCGAAAATTGGAATGGTTCTATAATACTTTTGAATAATATCAATACAAATTCCTGCATCCTGGGGAGTGGCCGGACCTGGACTGAGAACAATTATTTCGGCTTCAAAATCCTGAATCACTTTATCAATAGTTGAGATCGGAGTATTATTTCTATAGACTCTTACTTTATTTGATCGTTTTGCGAATTCTTCTACCAAATTATAGGTAAATGAATCAAAGTTATCTATGAACAGAACATTCATTTTTTACTCTCCCTTTTTGTTTTCAAAATTGGAGTCAAAATCTAGAGCCT
>DATGCI010000294.1:0-2688 GCA_035312185.1 bacterium | reverse complement strand
TGGAAAGCCCCAGGTCAAGAGCGCTCAAATTGCTGGTAATCGCTTATTCTTGCGTACTCTTGATGTTCGGACTCTAGGAATTGCCGGTGGCTCTATGCCTCGCATAAGCAATAACAAAATTAAAGCTATGGGGCCGCGTAGTGCTCATATTGCTCAAGCCAACTATGTTGCTTTTAGCAAGGAAAAAGATTTTAATGATGTCGAATTGCAGACAATTCAGCCAGCCAAAAATGATCCTGATGACTATTTAGTTATTAGCAATAAAGGTCAAAAATACACCATAACCCCAACAGGAGCAGCCAATTTTTTAGGTTATGTCAAAAATGTGGTTCAAACTCCAGCAAACAGTAAGGCTTTGCAAAGTCTATTCAATAAACTGGCAAATGTCTGGAATCTGTCAGCTCCTAATATTGCTCAACAAATATTAAAAAAATCAGCAAGCAAATTGGAACCTACTATTAAACAATTAATTCGAGAGTATAAACTTGACAAAGATCTGATTCGATTAATTGGAGGTGGAGGAGGAGCACCTGCTCTAGTACCTTTCACTGCAGAAGAAATGGGATTTGATCATCGAATTTCAAATAATACTGAGGTAGTCTCTGCGATTGGTGCTGCTCTGGGGATGGTACGGGATACTGTGGAACGTAGTATTGTAGAACCCTCGGAATCCGACTTATTGGCAATTCGCAAAGAAGCCCTGGAATCCGTTCAAAAAATGGGCGCTGATCCGGAAAGTATCGAAGTTGATGTAGAAGTTGACAAACGTAATAAACGGGTGATCGCCACAGCCAGCGGGACAAGTGAAATGCGAACTCGGGAAATAAGTGTCCAGGAAAAAACAGAACAGGAATTGAAAGAAATCTGTGCCAACTCTATGAAAATGGACTCCAATCAGCTAGAGATAGCGGCTGAATCCTCACTTCTCAAGGCTGTAAGCGGAGTTGAACATGACCAAAAATTATTTGGTCTGATCCAAAATAAACGGAGAAAAGTACGGGTTATCAATAAAGAAGGTGTAATTAAATTACAACATAATGATTGCCATGTAATCCAATCCAGTGTTGATCAAGCAAAAAGAACACTTCAAAAAAATCTAAAAAAACTCACTGTTTATGGTGATGCCGGACCAATCTTGCCTGACCTTTTTGTTGTTATTTCCGGTAAAATTGTTGACCTAACTGGTCTGGTAGAACAGTCGCAGATCGAGGCGATGGTGGACATTGAATTAAAGAAGTATCCCGGCGATGAACCGGTTGTAATTTTAGCTGCACAAAAGAAATAAAAATTTTTAAACCAACAGGAAATATCTATGCAAAAATCTGGGAGGGGAAGCGTCAAAAGAGCCTATAGTCTGGATGCTTTGCGGGGATTTGCCATTTTGACGATGGTTCTTTCTGGAGTTATTCCTTACAAAGGCTTGCCAGCCTGGATGTATCACGCTCAAACACCTCCACCTTCACGAGTCTTTGACCCCAATCTTCCTGGCCTGACCTGGGTTGACCTGGTTTTTCCTTTCTTTATCTTTGCGCTTGGAGCAGCCATACCAATGGCATTAAATAAAAGAATCCAAAAAGGCTACTCCAAATTAAAATTATTCAAATATATTGGTGAGCGCACATTTTTGCTTGGCTTTTTTGCCATCTTTCTCTTTCACGTTCGTCCCCATATCATTAATCCGGATATTTATACTCAATCCGATCCAGGAACATTCCTTTTGGCTCTGGCAGGCTTTCTCGCTATGTTTGCTATATTTTTACGTTTCCCTCGTAGCTGGCCAAAAAAATTGCAATATGCCCTCAGAATTGGAGGTTTTTTAACTGCAATTTTGCTGATGACTTTTATCAATTATCCTGATGGGCAGGGCTTTTCTCTATCCCGAAGCGATATTATTATTCGAGTTCTGACCAATGTTTACTTTTTCGGATCTCTGGTCTATTTACTTACTCACAACAGACTTATTTTAAGATTGGGAATAATGGGAATTTTAATAGCTTTGCGACTTTCTCATTCTGTTCAGGGCTGGGTTCAACCGGTCTGGGAATTTTCACCTTTTCCCTGGCTTTACAAATTATATTATTTACAGTATTTATTTATCGCTATTCCAGGAATGATAATCGGTGATCTGGCATTAAATTGGATAAAAGAAACTACCAATACAATAGAATTTAAATGGAGCCACAAGCGTTTTGCAATACTTGTTGGCCTTATGTTTTTGTTTGTTGTTGTAATGCTGGTTGGTTTGCAAGCACGCTGGGTCTGGCAAACTGTTCTTGTGGCTCTATTTTTATGTGGTAGTGGCTACTTTTTATTTCGTAAACCTGGTAATAAGACAGAAAAATTTTTGCAAACCCTGTTTCACTGGGGCAGCTATTTTTTAATTGTAGGCTTAATTTTCGAGCCTTATGAAGGTGGAATCAAGAAAGATCATCCGACTATGAGTTACTATTTTGTGACTTCTGGTCTGGCAGTTTATATGATTATTGCTTTTACTGTTCTTCTGAATGTTTTCAAGCAGAAAAAGTCTTTGAATCTCCTCATTGATAATGGACAAAATCCTATGATCGCCTATGTCGGATTTGCCAACCTGCTCTGGCCTGTGTTCGGTCTGCTCAATATTGATACTTTCATAAACAATATTACGTCAGCCTCGCCCTGGCTGGGATTTATCAAAGGGGTTCTCTACAC
>DATGCI010000293.1:0-13043 GCA_035312185.1 bacterium | reverse complement strand
TGCCAGGATTTATTTTGCGATAATGCTTAATTTGTTCGACAGCTTTTGATTTTTATATGAAGCTTTATTCCGATTTCAGATCAATACTGATCTGTGTTCATCTGTGTGAATCTGTGGCTGGTTTTTGTGCTATTGGTTCTAGGAGATTTCTCAGTCGCTTCGTTTCACTCCGCTTCTTCGAAATGACAGTTTTAGAGCGATATTTGGTGCTGTAAAAAATTATAGTTCATTCGTCACTGATTATAGGTTACCGATAACTGAATACATATGACCGGCTGATCTGTGTATATCTGTGTGAATCTGTGGCTGGTTTTTGTGCTATTGGTTCTAGGAGATTTTCCCGAAAAAATACCTCCTGGATCAATGACTCAGTCGCTTCGTTTCACTCCGCTTCTTCGAAATGACAGTTTTTAAGCGATATTTGGTGCTGTAAAAAATTATAGTTCATTCGTCACTGATTATAGGTTACCGATAACTGAATACATATGACCGGCTGATCTGTGTTCATCTGTGTAAATCTGTGGCGAGATTTAGTTTTATTTAAATAAAGTTGGAAAAACCGGAAAAATTTTCATAATATTATATAAAATTACTCGAAATTTTGCTTAGAATCACATAAATTGCTGATGTAACCATAAAGTCTAAAAATTAAACTAAAAAGACACTATGATAGAACGTATTCTGGTAAAAAAGGGCATCATTGATCAAGATACACTGGAAAAAGCCCGTGAAATTCGAAATGATGAAAACGGCAAAGCCAAACGACCATTATCAAAAATATTATACGACGATCTCGATGTCAATCGTGAAAAAGTTCTCAAAGAGATCACTCCTTACTATGCAATTCCCCGAATAGAACTGAGTGACGATGATATCACGCCCCAAAAAGTAGAATTTGTTTCTAATTTTCTGGAAAATAATGTCTCTCCTGATAATCGCATGAAATTTTTGCGCAATAAATTGATTCCTTATTTAATTGAAAAAAGAAGTGGAATTAACACCCTTTTGTTATTAACTGCTGATCCTCTTCAACCTGAACTCAAAGAGATTATTGAGCCCCTGCCTCTCAAGGTGGAAATCTGCTACACACCAATTGATGATATTGATAAGGTTTATAAGGAAGTTCAGAAAAGTCGCAGTGAAATGAAGGAACTGCTTGATGAAATTGAGTATGAAGAAGAAATTGATGCTGGTGAAGTAGCCGAAGAAGAGGTCGGGCAGGAAGAAATCGAGCAGGAAATTCGTAAAAGTGCACTGGTAAAATTTGCCGATGGACTTCTAGAAGAAGCTGTTCGTGAAGGAGCCAGTGATATTCATATTATACCCAGAGGTTTAAAACAAACAGAATATAAATTCAGAGTCGATGGAGACCTTTTTAATTGGTACACGCAGAGGGGAATCCGTCCGGAGGCCATTGCTGCAGTTTTCAAGGATAAAACTGAAGGTGTAAACCGTTTTGAAAGAGAGAAAGCCCAGGATGGTTTTATTCAGAAGCAGGTTGATGGCCAGCTCATCCGCTATCGTGTCTCTATTGTCCCTATTGTTAGCGATTATTTCAATAGAAAAGTGGAAAGTATTGTAATTCGTGTTCTGGATGACCGCAAAGTTATCAAAGACCTCAATAAAATCGGACTATTACCAAAAGCCCACCAGGATTTCAAAAAGGCTATTAATTCACCTTCCGGCCTGGTGATCATAACCGGTCCAACTGGAAGTGGAAAAAGTACCACGCTAGTTGCTGCATTATATGACATAATTGATCCTCGCAGGTGTGTCCTCACAGTAGAGGATCCTGTTGAATATATGATTGAAGGTGCCCGACAACTCAAGATCAGTGAAAAGATGAACTTTAATCAGGCCATGCGCTCTATTTTGCGGCATGATCCTGATATTGCTCTGGTAGGTGAGATGCGTGATAAAGAAAGTGCCTTGATCGGTATAAAATTAGCAAACACCGGGCATTTAACCTTTTCTACTTTGCATACCAATGACGCACCCAGTGCTGTTTCTCGACTATATAAAATGGGTATTGAGCCTTTTTTGATTGCTAATTCTATCAAGCTGGTCATGGCTCAGCGGCTTGTAAAAACTCTATGTGAAGAATGCAAAAGAGAAACACAGATTGATCGAGGGCTTGCTAAGGCGGTAGGCTTTACTGATAAGGAAATTGATGAAACAACTTTTTACGAATCAGTGGGCTGTGAAAAATGCCATGAAGGTTACAAAGGTCGGACAGCCATTATGGAGGCTCTCTATTTTGATAAAAGTATTCGACGACAGGTCATTCAGGCTGAAGATAATATTGATGAAGATGCCCTGCGAGAAGCTGGCCAGAAGAATGGGATGCTTTCCCTGCGAGAAGCCGGCAAAAAACGAATTATGGAAGGAGTTACCACCCTGGATGAGGTTCTGGCTACAACTGTGGAAGCATAGTTCAGAGCCGGCATAAAATGTGCAGTTCAAATCAATGGGGATGGATTAATGATCTTTTTCGGGGAGAAATTGATGAAAGATTGGGGAAATAATTTTAATTGCAGGAAAAATATTCCGGGAAGAGGGATTAAAAGTAAAAAATTGAATCTCTAAGTTAGTTTCCAAAACTTTGAGAAAGTTGAATTATATGAAATTAATCATAAAAATATTGGTAGGAAATGGGTAGAGCAGAATTAATATTAGTTTTTGGTGCAATTGCAATTTTTGGGATTTTTTCGTTAACTATCCTTGATATGCAAATAAGGACCAGAATCTCCAATGTAAATCGAAAATATGAAGATGCGGCTGTATCTTTGGCTCATTCCTATCTTAATATGGCTGGAAATGAAAAATATGATGAGCGGGTCAACTCTGACGGCAAATTGCCTTCTGGTTTGAGTTTTACTCATGTTGATTCCCTGGGTACAGAAACTGGTGAGATCAATCCAGCCAATTATGATGATCTTGATGATTACATGGATTTGACAAATGATACATTAGTTGTTGACATTGGTGGTGAAAATATTTTTAACTTCACTGTCAACTGCACTGTTTACTATGTGGATCACAATGGAACTGAATGGGTGGGCAGCGGAAGCATAAGTGATAATAAGAAGATTGAATTCCGTTTAAATAGCGATTATTTGCCTTCGGAAGCAAATTTTTCGAGAGTAATTAGTTATCGATAAAGAAAGAGGAGAAAGTTGGATTCTGGATTAACATTAGCATTATCATTTTTAATTGGTGGAGTATTTTTGATGACCGTCCTTAATACTCAGACCAATTTACAAAAAACCGCTACTATAAATTATTTGGAAGAGGAAGTCCATCAAAGACTGGATGGTCTGCGTGATATAATTAAGACTGATATTGAAAAAGCAGGTTACAATATTGATCTAGACGCAATACCGCATTCAATGGTCCTGAAGGATACAAATGGTACTGGATTCAATAACTATATCAAATTTTATCTAGATGTGAAATCAACCCATGAAGATGATGCTGATAATGATCTTGACTCTATAATGATCTGGTCAAGTGATACAACAGCAATGGGACACACAGAAAATCCAGATGATCGTTATATCTATCGCCAGGTTAATGATGGTAATCCTCTCACTATAGGTTCTGGAGTGACATTTTTTAAAGTTGAAGCCCGGGACAGAAGCGATATCGTAGATGGCGATGATCTAATAGTAATAGAAATGAAGGTTAGTACACCTTTTTCATATGAAGATCAATATTTTACATCTTTTTGGAAAGGCTATATTTGTCCTAAAAATTTGAGGAAACAATGAAACAGATTATTGATGAAGCCCGTCAAATTTTACAACCGATTGTCGATAATATTCCTGATCACATAATCTTTGACATTGATCGCTGTCGTTGTCTTTTTGATGAGCTGCAAAAACTGGATAGGGAGCAGCGGATAACTCTGCGAGAAACTATTAAGACTTTGCTTTCTCATATGGAAGAATTGGAAGCCTCGGACATTGATATGGGCGGAGAAGGTAGTCATGGCAAGATCTGGTACAGGGTTCATGGTAGTAAGCGCCCGGAAGAAAGTCTGGGTACTTTTGATTTAAGTATTCTGGATCTACTTATTGTTAATTTATTGGAGGATAAACAGGTTGAAGTACTGCTTGATCAGCGTAGTTATGATTTTTCCTTTGTCCTTGATACAGCAGGAGAAAATACCCGGCGATTGAGAGCTACAATTTATCTTGATTTAGGCCATCTGGCTCTAAATATGCGCATGATTCCCAAAGATATCCGTTCTATTCAATCCTATGATTTTCACAAAAATGTAATTAATGCATTTAGTCTGGAAAGAAGTAAAAGTGGCCTAAATTTGGTTACTGGTATAACTGGTTCAGGAAAAAGTACTACTCTAGATTCCATTGTTGATTTCAACAATAGTATTTCCGACTCCCATATTACCATTATTGGTGATCCGATTGAGAGAGTTCATAAATCTAAAATGTCAATTGTACGGCATCGCGAAATTGGAACAGATGTACTTTCATTCAAAGATGGAGCAATTCAGGCTTTGCGACAGGATCCCGATATAATAATTATTGGTGAAATGCGTTCCAGTGATACGATCATGACAACTCTGGAATTGGCTGACACCGGGCACAAGGTTTTCTCAACTGTGCATACCAGCTCTGCTGTCGAAACGATAGATAGAATTGTTGATACAGTCCCCTATAAATATCGTGGTCGTGTTAAAACCCGTTTGGCTGATGTTCTTGATGCAATTGTATCCCAAAAATTAATGCCCGGGACGGAAGGTAAACTTGTTCTGGCAAAAGAAGTCATGCTCATGACTCCGGCTATCAAAGCGGCTATCAAAAATGAAAATACCGATGAAATCTATGGTATTATGCGGCAGGGGAGCAAATACGGGATGAAAACTCTTGAGCAGGATCTCAAGCGACTCTATCGAAGAAATGAAATAAGTTTTGAAATCGCTATTTCCAATGCTAACAATAAAAAACACTTCAAAGAATTAGTTAAGTATAGCTTCTAAGTTCGAAAAGAAGCGGCTTAGTAATTCAGATTTTCGAAAATCGGGGTTAACTGTGGTGGCAATATATTTTTTAGATTAATTGACGAAATTAGCTCACTACTTTTAACGATTTTTTTAATCAATAACCTTTTAGTATGCTTTTTAAAATAATGAAAGAAAAAAACAGATAGACTCTGATAAAATTCTGCTTTTTATCAAATAAAATTGATATCTTTAAAAACTAGTTTGTGAAGTAGAGAAAGGAATTATGAATATTAGCAGATTAATTGAATCGTGGTAATCAAGATGAAATAGGGGATTGGGATATTTTTTACAATTTCAATCTAATAATATTAATAACAAAGGTCTGTAAATGCTCGTTTTAAGTATTTGTGCATCATGTTGTGGAAAAATTTTGATAAACCACTAAATATAGTTGAAAGTTATGAATAAAATTTATATATTAGAGCTGTCTCAGTTAAATAGATTTGGCTTAAAGCATGATAAAATTAAAAAAATACAGAATATTGATGGATAATAGAGAATTTTTAGTGCATATTGAATCTAGTTTAAATTCTAAATAAAGAAAATTATGTTTGGAAAAAGAAAAACATTTGCAGTAAATAATACAGGTACCAAGATTCGAGCCATGCTCGGTCACATGGACAAGGAAGAATTTATTAATATTGATCTGATCAATACTGTCGATCTGGCTGATCAGGATTTTATGCAGGATATGGTTGCTCCTGACCAGGTTGTTTCCGATGAAGAAAGTTTTTCTGCCAAAGAAGTATTATCAGAAAATGGTAAAGGCAAACCATCGGATAGTAAAGGGCAGGCTTCTCTTTTATTTGAAACTTTCAAAAATGTAACTGAGAGGAAACTAGATCTTGGTCTTAATATTCCCTCCCGTTTTGTAAAAGAAGTTTTTATTGACAGAGATTTCTCCAGTGCAAAACCCAAGCAAAAAGACAAATTGGTGCGCCAGGAGATCAATACCCGCCTTGAAAGACCGGTTAGCTCTGAACATTATGACTATATTGAAACGGCTGAAAATAAGATCATTGGTTTTACTTATGAAGGACGTCCACCTTTTTTAAATATCTACGATAAGGCCAATGAGCTTCTTAATATTAAACCTAAAATTAAATTACTTTTGCCAGATGAAATTGCTCTGGTAAATTTAATTCAGTATAACTATCAGCCTGAACCTGATGAAATTATTGCCATTGTTCATCTTGATCCCGAATACAGTCAATTGATCATTACCAAAGGTGGTGATCTGCTTCATGTTTCCCATGCAATCAATATTCCTCTTAGATCGCCAGATCTTTTGAACAAAATTTCCGGACGTTTATTATATGAAAAAGATCTCAATAATATTGAGGACTTCTCCCGTATAATTGTAACGGGAATGGGAAAACAAAAAGATGCTGAGGAATTTTTAACTAAAAAATTATCCTTTGATTCGCCGGTTGAATACCTGACATTTAATGAAGAGCGTTTCAAAATTAATTCCGAAATTGAAAATGATATTCCTGAGCTTGCTATTCCGGCCGGGATTCTGGTGACCTGTCTTTCAGAACAGAAACTGCATAAAAACACGATTGACCTTATTCCGGAATATATCAAAGACCGGCAAACATTTTTTAAACTTTCCTGGTATAATATATCCATCCTGGCTCTTCTCTTTTTTACTCCTATATTTTTAGGATATCGCTATAATAATGTAAAAACTCGTTATATGGCTGCTAAAGAGAAGTTCGATGGTGTGGCTCAGCAAATTGATGAGATCAAATATATTCAGGAGGAAAGAAATCAGCTCTTGCAGGAGATTGAAAAAGCTTCCAATGAGCTGGAAAAGGTCAGAGAAATTTCCAAAGGTAATTATCAATTATCAAAAAGCTTGATTAAAATAAAAGATACAATGGAAAAAGTTGGTGGTTTTTGGCTGGAAAATCTTAATTATAATAGAGACAAAATTTCTTTGACTGGATTTACTATTTATCGGAATCGGCCTCCGCTTTTTGTTGCTGAATTTCCGGCTGCAAAGTTAGAAAAAATAACCCGTTCGGAAATCCGAGGTTATCCTGTATATAAATTTCAGATAGTTATTAATAAAGTTTATGAAAATCGTGAGGTATATAACCCTCAAGTTGACTAATAAGAAACAGAGTTAAAATGTCAAAACATGTTCTAAATACAATTATTTTACTGGCCCTCTTGATAATTATTCTCATCGGCGGTTTGTATTATGTCCATGAGAAATATGGTGAAAAAATAAACGATCTCCGATCAAATTACCGGCAAGAAAAAGAGGAGTACCAGCGATTACAAAATTTTAAGGTCGAAGTTGATCAAAAAAATAAAGAGTTGCAGGAACTCAAATACCAGTTGAATAATTATCCCACCATGGCAATTAATAAAAAATATGTTCATCAGGTTTTGCTCTATTTTGAAGAATTTGATCCCAATGGTGAATTTTTCGAATTCAATTATAGTGTCAATGACATTAAGCAAAGTAATGACATGACTGAGGCCCATTATAGTTTATCGGGAAGAGGTCGTTTTGTGCAAATAGAAAGTTTTATCAACTACCTGGAATATTCTCCGCCTCTCTTTTTTATTGAGAATTTTTCATATTCTGCTAATAAAGATGGCGAAGGTGCCATCAAACTTCTTATAAGAGGTATTTTTCTGGACAAATCACAAAAAAGTGATCGGAATATATTTAATATCGAGCCCAAAATACATTATACAAAAGAATACAATCCCTTTGATCCTTTAATTTACTGGGATTTACCGCCAAACACTCAAAATTTACCTGACATTAGGGATGCCAAATTAGTATCACTCGTTTCTCCTAATACAGCCTGGTTAAAGTACAGAAGTGGAAGTCTAGAATCTCTTGAAGTGGGCGATCAGGTTTATCTGGGTGAATTGAGTTCTATTGATATCAAAAATGGTGTAGCCACTTTTAAGCTAAATATGGGCGGTATCAAAAAAGTTCTTGAAAAAAAATTAAATGAGAAAGTAAGCGATGTGCAATAAAAAATCTGTAATTCTGTATTCTCCGTTAATTTTGATAATTTTATTTTTTCTGACTCCTATTGCTATTAATCCTGTTACAGCTCAGGAATTTCCTCTCCGTACATATACTACGGAAGAACAGATGGTTAGCCTCTCACAGCAAACCAGCTATCAAGACGCTATCAATATTCTCAGCAAAGTGGCTATCAAAGACGAAGGCCGAGCCATCGTGGATATGACCAAGGCTGATGGACCGATTGGTGTAGAGATTCGCTCCACTTACTGGAAAGATGCAATGAAAAAGATCATTGACAGACGGGGATTTGTTTATCAAAAGAATCCTAATTATTATCAAATTGTCGCAGCTGAAGGAGCCCAGAAAGAGGAGGAGAAAAAAGAAGAAGTTCAGTTTAACAGACATACTCGAGAAGTCAAAATCAATGCTATTTTCTTTCAGGCCGACCGTACCAAGTCCCGAAAAGCGGGTATTAACTGGTCAATTCTCCAATCTGAGCCAGGCTTAACAATTCGAAATCTAAAAGCCGGTTTCACTTTTGCTGGGTCAGAAGAACAACTGGAACAGGGCGGGCAAATTGGATCCATTATCCACAATACTACCAGTGATGATGGTCAGGTTGATGTGGAGGCCTTATTAAATGCCTTTGAAAATCTTAATATAGGTAAAATAATTTCCAAACCTTCCATTAAAGTTGTTGACGGTCAGAAAGGTAATATCCAGGTTGGAAAACGTTTTGCCGTTACTCAAAAAGACTACGCTGGAAACACAGTTTCACGATTTGTCAATGCCGGTACTATTCTCGAGGTAACTCCCCAGATAATTACTGATGAGGGACGTACTTTTATTCATCTCAGGATCAAAGCGGAAAAGAGTTCTGCTCAAACTGGTCTTGACCGTCCTGAAATTTCAACACAAAATGCTGAAACCGATGTGTTATTGCTGGATGGGGAACAGACAGTAATTGGTGGACTTTTCACTCAGGAAAAGCAAAATACCAGAAACGGTATTCCCTTTCTAAAGGATCTACCCTGGTGGGTTTTGGGACTTAGATATTTGTTCGGGAGCGATGAAGTAACTACTAATCGTAAAGAACTGATAATATTTATTCAGGTTGAAATGGTTAAAAGCCTTCAGCAGAGAATTGAGGAGAAAAAGCAGAATTTACTCGCTATGCAAAGGGATAATGTAATAAATGAATTTGATAATGATGTTGATGCTCTAGTAGATGAAGATACTGACAGCCAGCAACAAAAGAAAAAAGCATCAATTATTCAACGCCGAAAAAAGACAGAGCAAAAAGCTGTTGAAAAACCGGTGCCAGAAGAGAACCAAAAAGTAGAAAAAGAAAAACCGGTTACAGAGATAAAACCTGATAAAGAACCAGAAACAGAAGCTATACCTGAGCAAAAACCAGAAGAGGAAATACAACAGAAACCGCCTGCCCAGGTTGAAGAGCAAGAGTCAGAAATTAAAGAACAGAAAACAGAGCAAAAAAATCAAAAACAGGCAGCTCCATCGCGTGAGGAAAATGAAACCATCGATGAAGAACCTATTACCGAAGAAAAACCAGCTGAAAAGACTGAAGCAAAAGTCGAAAAAGAAGCAGATGAAGAAGAAACTGACCTTGAAGAACTTGATGTTATAGAAGAGACTAAAAAAGATAAACCGGAAAAGATTGAAAAGGAAGCGCCCCAGGAGAAAGTTGAGGAAACCCAGGTTGAAAAGAAATCCGAGCAGACAGTAGAGCAAAAAGAACCCCGCTTTACGATTCAGATCATGGAGACTGCAAATTATGAAAAAGCTTTAATTGAAGCTTCTAAGTTGACTGTCAAGGGTTTTACAAACCATATTGATCTTAGGATCAAAGATGGAAAATCCTATTACAGCATAAAAAGTGGTAAGTTCCACTCTTATGAAGATGCTGCTCGCTATATAGAAAAAATCAAGGCTCAAACTTCAGGAATGAATCCTGAGATTTTTAAACTCAGATAATTAATTGATTCTGTCCTGCATTTATATATAAATCAGATGTATTATTTGTCAAATTTCATCTTCAATTACTAAAAATTAGTTATTTTTAACTAATTGAAACTAAACAGGAAAAGATATGCTATCCAGTTTTTCTACTGAAAGGAATGGGTTTTTCCATGAATGATAGTACCTACAAAAAGATGGTAGAAGAGAGCGCTCATGGCATTTTTCTATGTAAAAATAATCAATTTGTATATGTTAATGACACTTTTGCAAATTTACTGGGTTATAAAAAGTCGGAATTACAGGATAATAGAGTTTCATCCGTAGTTCATCCCGATTATAAAAAAGAACTGGGTCATTTCTTTGATCAGATAAAAAAGGACGCAGGGAAAAAAGATAAGCATAAAATCGAATTTAAAGCCCAGGTTAGAAAAAATAGCTCGCTTTTACCCCATTTTGTAGCTTCTTTGCTAAAAAAAGAATACGCCAGCTCGATCTGGCTCAAATTGTATTCATGCAAAATTAATTTGGATGGCCGCAGTTTAATTATGGGCCATGTCTTTAATATATCAGATGAAAAACATTGTCTGGCCAAACTTAGTGATACTTACGAAGATGCTATTGAACTTATCTCGGGTACCATTGAACTCAATAATATTTACCAGACCAGTCATCATAAAAAACTACAGAAATTAACTCAAACAATTGCAAAAGAGATGGGGCTTTCTGAACTCCAGGTAAATAGTCTCAAATATGCCAGCAAAGTGCATGGCATTGGAAAATTGACTGTTCCGGCTGAAATTTTATCCAGTACAGGTGAATTGTCATCTATGGAGTTTTCCTATTTAAAGGAACATCCTATCAAAGGTTATGAACTTTTGAAAAAAATTGATTTTCCCTGGCCGATTGCTGATATATTGCACCAGCATCATGAAAGAGTAGATGGCTCAGGCTATCCCAACCGATTAGAAGGCGATGAAATTATGCTGGAGGCTCGTATTTTTGCCGTTGCTGATGTAATCATTGCCATGTC
This sequence comes from bacterium, assembly GCA_035312185.1. GTDB lineage: Bacteria > Fidelibacterota > UBA2242 > UBA2242 > JAFGTP01 > JAIPHI01. Next base: position 2,003 of record DATGCI010000293.1, on the reverse strand, counting down.
TTCCCAGCGACCCTTTCGAAGTGCTTATCATATTGGTGAAGTTCTGCAGGAAGTAATTAATCAAAAGGGAAAATTATACGATTCTGAAGTTGTCAAAGCCTGTGTGAAAGTATTTCGGGAAGGCTTTCAACTCTTTGATGAAGAAGAACATTAAGATTATTTGCACAAACAATAATAAAAGGGCTTGAAAGACTATGAAAAACAAATTATTCATTTTAACAGTAATAATTCTTGCTCTGTTTGTCACCTGCTCCAAAATATTAGAGTCTGAAGACAAAGAAGTCAAATTATCCGGGACTGTAAAAAATTATTTCACTGGTGAAAATATAGCCAATGCAGCCCTGACATTAACAGGTGAGTCAATCGAAGAAGTTACTGGCCTTTCCGACTCTTCTGGAGCCTTTACATTAATAACAGAAATTGAAGAAACCAGTCAGCTCAGTCTGGAAATCAGCAAAGAATCCTATTATTCCAAAGCTATGGATATAGAAGTTGAGCCTGGCAAAGAGAGAAAACTGGGATCATTACTATTACAGCCTGATTACGATTCCTTAACTGTATCCGGTCAGGTTGTTGATGGCTTGAATAATGAACCAGTTCAGGATGTTCAATTGATCACCGAAATCACAGAAGAATTGGTTACTACAAATGAAAATGGCTATTTCTCTTTTGATATCGAAGTTAATCAGTCCTCTTCATCAAATATTGTATTTCAAAAACAGTATTTTATAAACGATACTGTTCAGGTTGATCTGGAGCCGGAACAGGATGTAGAGGTTGGCAAAATCACAATGTATTATGAACTGGATCCAGCCCACTTAAGGGGAACTGTCTATAATAATCGCTCCGATACAACGATTAACCGGGTCAAAGTTTCTATAGAGGAATATGATAAGGTTTATGGCTATACAGATGAAAGTGGAAGTTTTGACCTTGCTGTTCAGATTAATGCTGCTCAGGATATTACAGTTAATTTTGGTAAGTATCCTTATGAAGGCAAATCAATTAAAGTTGATCCAATCTCGCCGGAAGATGATCTAAATCTGGGCAAAATTAAACTTGTACCTCCCGCTTATGAATCTTTGACAGTGACTGGTAAAGTTGTAACATCGGATCAACAACCTCTGGAAAATGCTGAAGTGCGCTGTGAAATTCTTGATGATCCAGTTACAACAAATGCCAGTGGACAGTTTGAATTTGATGTGAAAGTAGATTCCATTCGTAGCGTGGAATTGATGGTCACCAAGCAATATTTTCAGGATAGTAACTTTACTATTACTCTGCATCCAGAACAGGATTACCAGGTCGATCCTATTCAACTTGATTATAAACATGATCCTGCCTTGATATCTGGCCAGGTCTTTAATGATCGAGCTGATACAACTTTAAGTGAAATAAAAGTGTCCATCGAAGGACAGGATCAAGTTTATACACATACAGATTCCAATGGAGAATTTGAATTACCTGTCCAGATCAATACAGCCCAGACCATCAATGTTGTATTTAGTAAATATCCTTATGAGACAAAAACAATTACCATTGACCCAATTTCTCCAGAGGATGAAATCGATCTGGAAGAAATCCGCTTAGTTCCGCCCGAGAATCAACCTTTGACTGTTAGTGGTCGAGTAGTTGATAGTAGGGGACAGGAACCCATTGAGAATGTAGAAATTATATCAACTGCATTAAAAAATTCTTTCACAACCAGTTCAACCGGTTATTTTGAATTTGATTTATTAGTTGATGAAATCACAACTACGAATTTTGTCTTTAGCAAAGAATATTTTTTAACCGACACTATGGTTGTAACCTTTAATCCCGAGCAGGATCAGGAATTAGGAAATATTGAACTTGATTACCAATTTAATAAAGCCCGGATTAAAGGTAAAATATTGGATAATAGATCAGGCGATGTAATTCCAGACGCAAAAGTACTGTTATCCCAAACTGGGCAATATACCACATCAAATGACTCAGGCGATTTTAGTTTTGATACTCAGATA
>DATGCI010000292.1:0-3538 GCA_035312185.1 bacterium | reverse complement strand
AAAGGCCAGGAATAAAGGGAGAAAATTATGGAGAAAATACTATTATACATCATTAGTGAAGAAACACGGGGTTCCTGGAAAAGAGCGATTGAGATCAGTAATGCTATGTCAGCGACTCTTTTTGGTCTTTATGTGATTGATGAAAAAAGTGTAAAAAGAATATCGAAACTAAGGGGAGAAGACCCTCTGGATACGGCTATTGAAATGGAGGAGGAAGGCTGGAAGCTGCTTTATCACCTCGAAGATATGGCTATCAATTCAGGAGTCAAATCCAAGCTCAATCTGGAAGAAGGTGATCCAGTTAATACAATTAAAAGGCAGGTCAAAAAATTTGATATAGATATGGTAATTCTGGGGTACAAAGCGCCCCGCGGAGGCTCCCGCAGAAAAACGGAGCGTATCGTTGATCAAATTATTGAGCACGTTCCCTGTCCAATTCTCATTGATAAAGAAGGAGGCAAATAATGCTAGAAGATTTAATTAATAAAGAACTCATATTTGTGACTGATAAGGTTAAAGGAAAATATGAACTTCTCGAAGACATGGTTGATCGGACTCTGGGCAAAGGTCTTATTATGACCCGGGAACCCATTATCCATGAAATAAAAAAGCGGGAAAAACTGGAAAGTACAGGTGTAATTGAAGGCGTCGCCATTCCCCATGCCCGTACCGAAGCAGTCAAGGATTTGATCCTGGAAATTGCCATTATCAAAAAAGGGCTGGATTTCGATTCTCTGGATGAAAAACCTGTCTATATTGTTTTTCTAATTGTGGCACCTGAAGAGGCTCGTACCAAATATATCAAAGTGCTGGCTCGTATCTCTAGAATGTGCCGCCAGGAAGGCTTTCGCAGTAAACTTAAGGAAGCCAATAGTCCAGATGAAGTCTATGAAATTATTCAGAATTTTGATAAATAATTTTTAGAAAAAATCTAGATCTGGTCTAATAATTCTTCTTCCTGGAAAAAATAACCAGCATTTAGTGATATAATATAATAATAAATACAAGCATAAGAGAGGAGAAACATGAATCGAAGTCAAAAAGTCTGGCAAGATATTCAAGAAGTTCGTGAAAAGAAACCCTTGATTCACAACATTACCAATTATGTCGTCATGAATAATACAGCCAATGCACTTCTGGCAATTGGTGCTTCTCCAGTGATGGCTCATGCTATTGAGGAACTCGACGAAATGGTGAAAATGGCTTCTGCTCTGGTCATTAATATTGGCACCCTTGACAATCAGCTTATCAGTTCTATGTATGAGGCGCTCAATGCAGCCCGTGACTACGAGACTCCTGTTATTTTGGATCCAGTTGGAGCAGGTGCTACAAAATTGCGCACCAAAACAGTTGGTCATCTGCTCAACAAATACAAGCCGGCTATTATTTGTGGTAATGGTTCGGAGATTATTGCTATGGCTGGATCAACTTATACTACTCGAGGGGTTGATAGCCTGAGCAGCTCCGATGATGCTGTCGAAGCCGGGCAAAAAATTGCCAAACGTTTTGATACAACTGTAATAATTAGCGGAAAAATTGACTATATTATAAATGCTGAAAAAACTATCAAAGTTCTCAATGGAGTAGAAATGATGGGCCGTATCACGGGAATGGGCTGTACTGCTTCTGCTCTAGCTGGTGCTTTTGTCGGTGTCAATGATTCTGCCTTTGATGCCGCTCTAGGAACTATGGTTACGCTGGGAATTGCTGGGGAAATTGGCGCTGAAGATGCCAAAGGGCCCGGCAGTTTGCAAATGTACATTCTGGACGCTCTTTATAATCTAGATCAAAAAGCAATTCAAGGAAAAATTCGGGTGGAGTGATGCAAGCTTATGATCTTAGTTTATATTTAGTTACTGATCGGGGCTATATTGGAGAGCGCAAACTCCCTGATGTTGTTCGAGAAGCAGTTCGAGGCGGTGTTACCGTTGTCCAATTACGAGAAAAAAATGCTAATACCCGGGAGTTCATTGAACTGGCTCAGGATCTCCAGATGATTCTCTATAAATATAATATTCCATTGATTATTAATGATCGTCTTGATATTGCTCAGGCAGTGGAAGCCGATGGTGTTCATCTCGGCCAGCATGACATGCCAGTGGAAATGGCTCGTGATATTTTGGGGCCAGAACCGATTATCGGACTGTCAGTCGAAAATATGGAGCAACTTCGAGAAGCCAATTGTAGAGAAGTCGATTATATTGGATTGAGTCCCCTTTTTGTGACCGGTACTAAACCCGAACTCCAGCATGAATGGGGACTGAATGGTCTCAAAAAAGCCAGTCAGGAGAGTGAGCATCCGATTGTAGCGATTGGAAATATAAATTCCGAAAATGTTGGTAAGGTTATTCAGTCTGGTGCAAAAGGCGTTGCTGTCGTTTCTGACATTTGTGCTGCGCAAAATCCACGAGCTGCTGCTCGGAAATTGTGGAACGGTATTCAAAAATCCAGAGAGGAAGCATGAAATACTTATCGGAAATTGGAGAATTTGGCTTTATTGATAAAATTGTAGCCCGTCATGCTCGATCGAAACAAGGCTCTATTAGTGTTGGTGATGATTGCTCAGTAGAACCTATTGATGAAAAATTCGCCCGGCTGGTGACTACCGATCTTCTGGTCGAAAATGTTCACTTTTTGAAAAAGGCTATCAGAGCCCGGGAATTGGGCTACAAAGCTCTGGCCGTCAATTTCAGCGACATCGCAGCTATGGGCGGTAAACCTGAAAATATTCATATTTCTGTGGCCTTTCCTGAAAATACGAAAATTGATTGGCTGGAGGAATTTTACTCAGGTATTCACGAATTGGCAGATCAATATGATGCCGGAATAATGGGCGGCGATACGACCAGTTCTCCCAATAATATTATCATCAATATTGTGGTCAGTGGTATTCTAGAACGCGAAAAGATCAAGTATCGTAGCGGCGCTCAACTTGGTGATATTATTTGCGTCAATAAATATGTTGGCGATTCAGCAGCCGGTTTAAAACTGATTCTGAATGATATAAATATTGAATCCGAAGATGAAAAATATCTGATCAAGGCTCACAATCATCCTGTTGCTCAACTCCAACAGGGACAATTTCTAGCAGAAAATACTGCAGTCCACGCTATGCTCGATGTCTCCGATGGAATTGGTTCTGATATCGAACACATTATGGAGCGCTCGAAAAAAGGCGCCCGTATTAATCTTGAGAAAATACCAATATCACACCAATTGCAAAATATGGCAAAAAAACGAGGCTGGAATGCTCTTGATCTGGCTATAAATGGGGGAGAGGACTATTGTCTTTTATTTACAGTTGATCCTGAAGAATTTGAGCAACTAAAGCAAAATTACCAGAAACAATTTGATCAACCAATTTTTAATATCGGCACGATCAAAGAACAAAAATATGGTCTGCGCTATTTTAAAAAAGACCAACAACAAAAATTCACCGGCCACGGATTTGACCATTTTCATTAGTCTAGAGTTTTGGAGTACATTGACCGTGTCAATGTACAATTTTTTGACTTTTGATTATTGGAAAATTTTCACT
>DATGCI010000291.1:0-7657 GCA_035312185.1 bacterium | reverse complement strand
TTAAAAAATTATCTTTCCAGTCAGGTGGAAAAACGAACAGGATTAAAGCTGCAAATTGAATCTCTTTATGGTAATCTGGTTAATAATGTGCAATTGACAGATGTCAGCTTAAAGGATAAGGATAATGCTTCGATCCTATCTATTGAAGAAGCGGAAATCGGGTATAATCTCTTCTCGATTTTTTCCGATTCACCTGAAATTAATAGCCTCTATGTGAATGGAGTTAAAATTGACAGCCTTCCAGAAATTCAGTCACGGGCTCAGGCCGCTAAATTTTATATAAATTTGCCAGAGGTCTATATCGAAAATCTTCGTTATTCTCAAAAAACCGATATTATCTGCAAGGTTTTGTATGGACAGTTAAATATCACTCCCCAGCATAATACAATCCAGATCGATACTGGCTCAGTCAAAATTAATGGTGTAAATGAAAAAATTGATATCGGAAAATTGAAGGCTTCCCTAAAAAAAGATACCTTTGATCTTGCAAAAGCCAAACTTTATAATCGGGCAGCACGAATTGATCTAAAGGGATTTTATAAATTTTCAACTCAAAATGGTCAATTTGATATAGCTGGTCGGGATATTAGGGTACACAATCGGCTTCCCGGTTTAAGTCGCTTGGTAGGTAAAGAAGATTTTGTCAATATTTCCAGTAAAACTCAAATTGATGGTGGATCTATTTCATCAGAAGTTAACTTTTCAGGAAATGTTAGAAATCAAAATATTTCTAGAGGACAGGCCTTTTTGTCAATTTCTGATAATAATATTTCAGTTCCTAATCTTGAATTTCAGAGTGAAAATGAACTCTTTACTGGTAGCCTTCAAGGAAATTTATCTGGTGATATAGTGAGCGAACTTAATATTCAAAACCTGGATCTAGAGAAATGGCAATTTGTGGGACAGAAAACTTCACTTTCGGGAAAATTGACATTCCGTAATAGTCCGCTTCAAGATGCTATTGCAATAAAAATTAATTTATCCGAAGGCTCAGTCCAGAATGTGAAATTTAATCAAATTACCGGCGCTGTTGCTCTTGTGGATGATAAATTTGAGATAACTGACTCTATTCTTGTTGCCATTGACGGCAGTGAAATGAATCTGTCCGGATTTTATAATATTCTTGATAAATCTTTACAAATGTCCGGAGAGGTCAAATCATCTGATCTAGCATTTTTCTCACCAATAACAAAAATGGATTCTTTGTCAGGCAGAATTAACGGACGTTTTAAGGTCGAGGGCGAGCTTTCTTCACCTGATATCTCCTGTCAGGTTCTTGGTAATAATTTATCGGGCGAGAGCTTTTATGTAGATCAGGCCCGGATCAATCTGGGACTAACTGATATTGCTAAAAATCGACAGGGTGCTCTCTCTGTCCAGGGAACAAATGGCAGAATTACAAAATTGGAACCTGACCTTGATCAGTTTGAAGTTGCTTTGAAATTTTCCGGCGATACAACCTATGTAAACACATTAAATGCGAAAGGTAAGGATTTTGATATAAACTGTAATGGGAAAATTTATAAGTATTCTGATTTTCTTGTTGACCATCTATCTATGTCCGCCCGTAATACCAATATTTACACGAAAGAACCTTTTCATATTACCCGCCGACAAGATACAATCGATATATCCCGGGCTGATTTTGCTTTCGGAGAAAATGCATTTTACTTATCCGGTCAGTTTGTTGGTCGCCAACCTCGTGATCTCACCATTTCTCTGGATAATATAAATATGGCGCCTCTCCATTCACTCAATAAAAATATTCCTACAAATGGTGAACTGGATGGTAAAATACAGTACATTAAAAAAGGAATCCCTTCGATTGAGATTCAATTGCAAGCCAGGAATGTTGTCTTTAAAGATATGAATTTTCCCCGGGTTAAATTCAGTTCAACAGTAAGGAAAGATACAATCCAGCTTCGAAATGCTAACTTTATGATTGAGGAAAATTCGTCAATCAATATGCAGGGTGACCTGACCTGTAATTTTCCGCCTGGTAAAGATGAAGATTTCCTGAGAGAAGTTGACATTATTGATATTGATATGAATTATGATAATTTTCCAATCGAATATTTGAACAAATTTGCCCTTAAAAGATTTGATCTAGCTGGTCGCCTGACAGGTAACCTTTCGATCCATAATACTCTAAAAAAACCGGTAATCAATACAATTTTTAAAGTAGAAAAGCCTGGATTTAATCGTATTCAGGGTGAATATTTACGGGCTCGCGGCCATTATGAAAGTGATAGCCTGACCTTCAATGAATTTGAACTTGATGAAGGTGGAGGGCATTATAATGGGAGAGGATATTTACCGATCAGCATTAATCTTTATGATAGAAATATAGTTATGCGGCCAAACGAGGAAATGGATATGGAGTTTTCTGCTATGACCTCCACACTGCCATTTATCTCTGCTCCTCCCAATAATAGCGTCGAAGAGATAGTCGGCGATTTTTTTATCTCAATGGATGTAACCGGCACCCGGGGAAATGTTGTTAAAGAGGGATATTTTGTAGCAGAAAATGCTACTATAAATCTTTCACCTCTAGAAAATCCCATCAGAGATGTGAGCGCACAGGGAACGATGAGAAACAATATTCTACATATAGATAGATGCAAAGCAAATATGATCAAACAATCATCTCCTGAAATAACCCGGGCAAAAAGTAGTATTAAACGCTTTTTTAATTCAATTTTTTCCAGACAGAAAAATCAATCTGAAAAGAAAAATCTGACTGTGTCAGGTGATATTAATCTGGAAAAATTTATCAGACCCGGCTATGATCTAAAACTAAAGGGCAAAGATCTTTATTTTCGAACACTTTTAGCGGAGGGTGAGGGTTTTGTAAATGGTGATTTTGAAATTAATGGTCGAGACACAGTAGATATTAGCGGTGAAATGGAAGTCTCCAAGATGATTCTCCGTAAATCATTTCGCAAAGATAGACAACCAAATGATCGCCGAAGCGGAGGTCCATTTACCAGATTTAATATCCACACAATTATTCCAGGTAATTTTTACATAAGTAACGATCAGATGGACTGTGAACTAACTGGAGATCTGTGGGTCTTGAGAGAGAGAGGTAATCCCTGGAGATTCTCCGGTGATCTCTCTATTCTGGAAGGATCATTTTACTATTTTGGCTGGGAATTTACCAATCTTAATGGAACTGTCTATTTTGATCCGGTTAAAATGAATCCCCGCCTTGATATTCATTCTCAACTCAATTTAACCTCTTTTACTGCTGATAATACTCAGGATATTACTGACGATGATGAGGTGGTCGATGTTTATTTAACCGGTGATTTGGAGAAACCGGATTTGCAATTTGAATCAGCAAATTATTCCCAGAACGATATTTTGAGCCTTATTCAGGGTTCGCAAACACAATCCGGAGAGTCTACTTCCACAATTCCGGGAGGCGCTTTGAATGTATTTGGCCAGTATTTTGAACGACAAATAGAGAGACGATTTTCACAATTTAGTGGAATTGACCGGATTAGTTTTCAAACTAACAGTAACCTCCTTCAGCAACGCAATCTGGATAACTGGAAGATTACTCTAGGTCAGAGGATAACTCCCAATATTTTTGTTACTTACGAACAGGGCGCAGTCTATAGTAAACAGACTCAAAGGGTCGAAGTAGAATATCGTTTTGATCAGAACCATTCGATAGAAGGCAATGTTGATCAAGACGGTCTTTTTGGAATTAATTATAAAATCAGGTATAATTATTAGAATATGAATAAGTCTCTAAAAATATTAGTTGGACTCTATATTTTATTTTCAACACTGGTTTTGGCTCAGAGGAGTGGAGAATTTACTACCTACAAAGTTGATGAGATCATTATAAATGAAAATTCAGTTTTTTCCGACCGTAAAATTCAGAGAGAGTTGAAGTTAAAGGAGAGTGGAATTATGGGATCCACTACCTTTACAGAGCGTCTCCTTCGTCTTGATAAAGTGGCTATTCGTAATCTATATTTGCGTAATGGTTATCTAGCCTGCCAGATAGAGGAATCCTACCAGAGGCAGGATAATAACCGCGTTAATGTTGTCTTTAACATTACGGAAGGTGAGCAGTTTTATTTAACTGAATTAAGGTTTAGTGGCCAAAAATTATTCAGTGAAAAGCGGGTTTCAAATATTTTAAATTTGACTGTAAATGAACCTTATAATCCTTTTCAAGTGCAAAATAGTATAAAAAAACTGAAAAATGCTTATGCTAATAATGGGAAACCTCTGGCCAATATTGTAGATTCAATTACTGTTAATAATGGGATTCATCTTTCTCTGCGAATTTACGAAAATCCAATTATGCGGATTGGTAAGATTATCATTAATAATAATAAACTTGTTAAACGGAATTTTATTCGCAGAGAAATTTTACTGGATAGCACTGATATATATTCTCAGGAGTTGATCAACCGTTCTCGCAAACATCTTTTTGATACTGGATATTTTTCCAATGTTAATATAAACACCACTAATATTGATACTACTCGCGGTTTTCTTGATCTGGAAGTGTATGTTTATGAGCGAGAAATGCACCATCTTGAAATGAATTTTGGGTTCGGGCAAAAACGGGATATTACAAATACTGGTGAGCCCTATACTGCTATGAGTCTAGAAGGGCAATGGCTGAATAGAAATTTGATGAATAGGGGACACAAACTTAGCGCTGATCTGAGCCCTGCTATCAATCTCAATACTCTTCAACCCAATCTTGAAACCGATATTTCTTATAGAATTCCATGGCTGGTAGGATTTCGATCAACTAGCTTATTAAGAATTTTTCTAGAGCAAGTTCGTTATAGTAAAGATGAAAGAATTTCAATTGGGGGAGCGGAAACAGCTTTAATAATAAATCCCAGCAAACGCTATTATTTCAAGACTGGTCTGGAAGTCAGAAGGGTTTTATCAGAATATTCAGTATTGGAAATTGACCAGACTACTTTGCAGGAAGAGACAGAAAGGGCGCTAAATCTGCAATATAGAAGAGATATGCGTGATGATTTCCTTTTTCCTCATGCTGGTTATACTTATTCATTTAAGGGAAAAGTTGTGGGAACAATTTTAGGTGGTACTCAGGATTATTATAAATTTGAGACAAGTTTTTCTCAATATATCAATTTATATGAAGACCTGGTTTTTGCATATAGTTTAAAAGCCGGTCGTATGGCAGCCTTTGACCAGTCAGAACCAACTCCTGATTATGAAAAATTCAAACTTGGTGGCCCCAGTAGTTTGCGAGGATGGGACAGCCGGCAATTTTTGTCAGAAAATGGGTTAGCAGTTGGTAAAAATGTCAAATTATTGTCAAATATCGAACTACGGTTTCCCTTGATATGGCGGCTTGGTGGCGAGATCTTCCTTGACAGTGGTGGCTTATTTTCTGACATTAATTCAATTAAATTTCAGTCAATTCGTTTCGATGCTGGCTTTGGTTTGACTATTGCATCTCCTTTAGGTCCGGCAAGGGTCGATTTTGCAAGAATTATCGATCCGCGAAATGCCGAAGAAAGGGAAAATCCATGGGAAATTCAGTTTGGAATCCCTTATGCTTTTTAAAAAATTAAATAAAAATCAAAAAAGCAAAAAACCTAAAGGAGAAAATATATGATATCTTTTGATCAATTTACAATTAAAGCTCAGGAAATAATAAAACAAGCCATTGATCTGGCCAAACAACACGATCATCAAAAACTGGAACCAGTCCATTTTTTCAAAGCTATGCTGGAAGTTGAAGAGAACGTAGGCCTCTCTGTACTAAAGAAAATTGCCGGTAATGTGGATACTATTGCTACTCAGTCACAAGAACTGCTGGAGCAACTCCCTCGTGTGACTGGAGATATTGGCGAACCTTATTTTAGTAATATATCTAAGAAAGTTATTCAGGCTGCGGAAAGCTATGCCCAGGATTTCCAGGATGAATACGTTAGTGCAGAACATATTCTGCTTGGTCTTGTTGAGAATAGTGACAAAAAATTGAAAAACCTCTTTCAGAATAATGGAATTGACAGTGACACTGTTCTTACTGCTTTGAAGGATATTCGAGGAACCAGCCGGGTTAAAGATCAGGAACCGGAGAAAAAATTTCAGGCCTTAAAGAGATACTGTCGCGATCTTAATCAATTGGCTCGAAAAGGAAAACTTGATCCAGTTATTGGACGGGAAGAAGAAATCCGGAGAACATTACAAGTTCTCTCCCGTAGAACAAAAAATAATCCAGCCCTGATTGGCGATCCCGGTGTTGGAAAAACTGCTATTGCAGAAGGAATGGCTCTTCGAATAGTAGCAGGAGATGTTCCTGAAAGTATGAAAAGTAAACGGATTCTGGCTCTTGATATGGGATCTTTACTGGCTGGAGCAAAATTTCGGGGTGAATTCGAAGACAGATTGAAGTCAGTCCTCAAAGAAGTCAATGAAGCCGAAGGTGAGGTAATTCTTTTTATTGATGAAATCCATACAGTTGTAGGAGCTGGAGCAGCCGAAGGTTCGGTTGATGCTTCAAATATGCTCAAACCAGCACTGGCGCGAGGAGAACTCCATTGCATTGGAGCCACAACAAAGGATGAATACCGTAAATATATTGAAAAGGACAAGGCCTTGGAAAGACGCTTTCAACCTATTCCTATCGAAGAGCCTTCAATTGAAGATTCAATTTCCATTTTAAGAGGAATTAAAGATAAATATGAAATTCATCATGGTATCCACATTAAAGATACAGCCATAGTGGCTGCTGTTGAATTATCAAATCGTTACATAACTGAGAGATTTCTGCCTGATAAGGCCATTGACCTCATCGATGAAGCTGCCAGTAGAATTAAACTCCAGATCGACTCGCTACCAGCAGAATTGGATGAACTCGAGCGCAATATCAGTCAATTGGAAATAGAAAGTGCTGCTCTAGAAAAAGAAAAAGATGAAAATGAAAAATCCAGGGAACGCTGGGAAAAAATTCAAAAAGAGTTGCCGGAACTGAAAGAAAAAGCAGCTGTTTTGAGAGAAAGATGGCAGAATGAAACTCAGCATCTTAACAATATTAAAAATCTGAAGGAAAAACTAGAAGAACTCAATCTAAAAGCTGAAGAAGCCGAACGGGAAGGAAATTGGGAAAAAGCCGCTCAGTTGAAACACTCTGAAATTGTTGAGACCAGAAAAAAGTTGAAAGAAGAAGAGAAAACAATTGACGAAATTCAACAGGATAAAAAACTGGTCAAAGAGGAAGTTACAGAAGAGGATATTGCAGAGATCATATCCAAGTGGACAAAGATTCCGGTATCCAAATTAATGGAAAGTGAAAGACGAAAATTACTAAAAATGGAAGAGGCTCTGCACGAACGTGTAGTTGGCCAGGATCATGCTGTGAAATCGGTTTCCGATGCTGTTCGTAGAGCAAGAGCAGGATTACAGGATGAGAATCGTCCTCTAGCTTCCTTCATCTTCACTGGATCGACTGGTGTTGGAAAGACAGAACTGGCTCGATCTCTGGCGGAATTTTTATTCAATGATGAAGAATCTATGGTCAGAATTGATATGTCGGAATATATGGAAAAACACTCAGTCTCACGATTAATTGGCTCGCCACCTGGCTATGTCGGCCATGAAGGAGGTGGTCAATTAACTGAACAAGTTCGTAATCATCCTT
>DATGCI010000290.1:0-4211 GCA_035312185.1 bacterium | reverse complement strand
GGTATGGAATATACTTTTTACAATCCGCCCCAGGAATACTGTCCGCAAATCCCACCTACTGAATATGATTCAGCCAGAGGCGGATTTGTACATTGCCAAGTTCATGATGAAAACGCCTATTACCTGGGCGGGGTCAGTGGTAATGCAGGATTGTTTTCTAATGTTCATGATCTGGCAATATTTTGTCAAATGATGTTGAACAAAGGTATTTATCAAGGTACCCGCATTTTTCAGCAGGAGACTGTGGATTTATTTACCAAACGCCAAAATATTCCAGAAGGCACAAGCCGTTGTCTGGGTTGGGATACTCCTTCTGGTAATTCTTCTTCAGGCCGCTATTTCTCTACTAAAACCTATGGTCATCTAGGCTTTACCGGGACATCAATCTGGATCGATCCTGTTAAAAACATGTTTGGTATTCTCCTAACAAACCGAGTTCATCCAACCAGAGAAAACAATCAGATCTATCATATTAGATATAAAACCTATGATAAATTACAGAAAGCAGTTCAGGATTATCCATTAAAGAAAAATCCTAATGTTTGGAAGGATGAAGATTAAACGTTCTGAAAGCCTTTACTAATCGTTATTGTAAATCCAGATATTACTGAAAAAATGTAACATCGCCATAGTTTGACTATCAAAAATTGTTGCAATGAAGAAAATCTTAAATCTCTAATTTTAAGAGAGGTGAATTATGAAATATACGACCTTGGGAAAAAGTGGATTAAAGGTTTCGACAATTGGTTTTGGATCCTGGGCAATTGGTGGCAAGAACTGGGGCAAAACCGATGATGAAGTATCTAAAAATGCCTTAAGAAAAGCTATTGAAGAAGGTGTAACTTTTATTGATACAGCGGATGTATATGGTTTTGGTCATTCTGAGGAACTGATACGGGAAGTCCTGGAAGAAATGGGTAAAAAAGATGACATTGTCGTAGCAACTAAAGCCAGCAATGATTTCTACAATGCAGGTGAAGATGATGATGCAGGCTATGGACCTATTCAGCAGAATACTAATAAGGAATATATTATTAGTGCTGCTGAAAAGAGTCTCAAACGCCTTAATGTAGAAGCCCTGGATATCTTGCAGCTCCATAGTCCCGATACTGAGAAGCTGGAGATTGATGATCCCTGGCTGGCTCTGGAGCAATTGAAAAAGGATGGCAAAATTAAACATGCTGGCTGGAGTGTGCAATCTTTTCAGGAGACCAAACAGGCTTTTCTACTTGATGAGCACCACGATTTAATTGATACGATTCAGGTACGCTATAATTTATTGGAAAGGGAAGCAGAAAAGGAGCTTTTCAAAAAAGCAGAAAAATACAATATCGGAGTAATTGTTCGCATTCCCCTCCTCTTTGGCTTATTGACCGGTAAATTTGACCGGAATACTCGTTTTGGTGAAGATGATCACCGTCGCATGAATTTGTCTCCGGAAAAACTGGATAAATACTTAACCCAATTAGAAAAGATGCAGCCGCTTTATGACCGTTATCCCGACCAAACTATGGCTCAGGTGAGTTTGCGCTTCTGTATTTCCCATCCTGCTGCCGACATTGCTATTCCCGGTGCTAAAACCGATCAGCAAGTGCTGGATAATGCCGCCGCATCAGACCACGGGCCGATTCCGAAAAATTACATTCCTGATGTTGAGGATTGATAGGAAGTGAAATAATCCAATTCAAATCTATGCTGGTTCCCAATCAAATTTTTGGGGGCCAGCAATTTTTTTTAGATCATTTTTACAATAAAAATAAATATGAAAAGGGCCGATTACAGAGTAACCGGCCCTTTTACTTTAAGATTTAAAACAATGATTATTTAATCAGCATCATCTTTTTGGTCATATGTTTACCGCCAGCATTAATGCGATAGAGGTACATACCAGCAGCGAGGTCAGAAGCGTCAAACATTACAGTATTATAACCAGCACTTCTGAGCTGATTGTCAACCAGTGTTGCAACTTCTTGTCCCAGCATATTGTAAACTTTTAGAGTTACATTAGCCTGTTTTTCAAGTGTAAATGGAATTGTAGTGGTTGGGTTGAAAGGATTTGGATAATTCTGTTTCAGTTCAAAGGTATTAGCTACAGTATTATTTTCAACCGATGTTTCTGAATATGTCCATTTATCAACTGTCCACAAATAGAAATCTACTGTATAGAGAGTATTTTCATCTGTGAAGAATCCACCACGTGGTCCATTACATCCACCTTTAACATACATGTCAGGATTAGCAGCAGCACTATCAGGTGCTTCAAAACCAATTGTATCTGCTTCATGAGTTTCTAGATCGATAAGATACCAACGACCACCATAGGGGCCTCCCCATGAAGATCTTAGAGCACCAACTAATAATTTTGTTTCATCTGTATTGAAGTCTACACTACTTGGCCAAACTGGCTCAATGGTAGTAGTATCTTCTTCAGCGTCATAATATTCCCAGCGTCCTAAAGTATCAACAGGTTCAAACCCATCAAAACCAATTGGATCGGTAGGTGGTGCATCTGAATGATAATGGGGTACACCAAAGCCATTCCAGGTTGTACTCATGTAAAAATCAGTAGCTCCACTCTCATCACTGGTTACAGCCATACCACGAGTAATGTAGCCCAGTGTGTCAATAGCATTGGTAACTTTTTCAAGATTTTCATCGAGAACTACAACAGGTCTTTCACCTCCAATAACCCAGGCATGATAAATTAGACCGGAATTATGATCTTCAGAAGCTTCAGTCAATGTACCTTTATCATCTACGACGTAACGTCCCATACATTCACCAGTTTGAGAATTGAATTTGTAAACAGTTGCCCATGAAGTAAAGAGAATATTACCATCTGCAGTCAAAGTTAGGCCAGCACCTGCTCCATTATGAGGTGATAATGTGTGAAGAGTATCCTTGCCGCCACCAGGAAGATCGAATTCTTTGATTGGTCCAATGTCTGAAGGTACCCAATCATCACCTTCTTTTTCAAAAACCCATAATGGTTTGTAAAAAGAAGTGTCATCCTGGAATACACTATCACCATCAACATCAGCCACATCATTGATCAGCATACCTTCAGTATAACCACTGTACAATGCTACCCACATCTTACCATCGGGATCAATGACTATGCCATGAGGTGAATTCTGGTAATTGAAAGATTCTGAAATATCATCTTCAATACCAATGACAGTTGAATCATCCTGAGAGAAATCAAAAATTGTCTCCGAATGTTGCCAACCTGCCATAGCCATGGAGACCATTAAGGTCATTCCAATTAGGACTACTAACAATTTCTTCATTTTGTCCTCCTTAAATTAAGTTAGATTAACATCTTTTACTTACCTATTCTCTGCCATAATGAGCAGCACCCTGCTCAAATAGCATCAATTTTAAAATTGTTGTTTTTGTATTGTCGGATCCATTCTTTGTATTTATATAGATATAATTGTCTTCACTCCATTTAAACAGATGGATCCAGTGTTCGCCAAGAATTTGAGGAAAAACTTCAGTAAAGACACCTGAAGAAGGAGCATCACTCTTCAACATAGAATGAGTTGTGGATCCTATATATAGTTCCCCATCAGCATTAAAATCCAGCGAGGTAATCTCAATATCTGTATACTGAGTTGTTGACCAATCCAGAACCTCTTCCATAGCGCCTGTCAGTGTGCCAGTAGCAGGATCAATACCATATTTCCAGATAAAAGGACCTGCAGCCGGATCAGAATTATCACCGATCAAGTACAATTCATTATTATAGATCCTTCCTGTAATCAATGAGGAGTCTTCTTCAAATAGATTGTGTTCTTCAATCATTGTAAAATCATCAGTATTTACAGTGGTAATATCAAATTTATTGATCACATAAAGATGATCATTTTGATCAAAATCAAAATCAAGAACTGAAGAAGCAGTCTGAATATAAGCAGCATCCGGCTTATCTACTGATGGATCAAAGTCAGTTGTGTCTGTTTTCAGCAGGTAATTAAGATAAGCGGAATACAGTCCCCCATTAGGACCTAGAGTAATTCTTTTTGAAGGTTGGACAAGATTTCCATAATAGGTTCTTGTACCATCCGGAGTTAATTTATCCAGTTTTTTACTAGTTGAACCATTTACTATAAATAAATTATTTTGAGAATCGAGACAAATTCCTCCAGGATTATCACTATTTGTATAGAGTCCAGGATTACTGACTGGAGATAATAATTCATATGGAT
>DATGCI010000289.1:0-9956 GCA_035312185.1 bacterium | reverse complement strand
ATAAAAACAGCAAGGTCTTCAAGAAAGTCTCCAAAATATCTCTCTTCTGATGAGGATAAATATGCACTAAGTAGTTCTTCAATTAGCTCTGAAGCAGTTCCAATATTCTTAGCTTTGAATAAATACGGATTTTTCTTTTTTAAAAGGTCTTTTTTCAATTGCAATTTTTTTAGTCGCTTTAATCTCCTTTGATGGAACTCAACAATATTATTATTTACGAAATTACAGACCTGGGCAACATCTAAATTGTTCATATTCAATTATCCTTAGTATAATTAACATCTGGATCAAATAGACATGTTTGAAGGTGGTTTAATCTTTCCTGTGATAGATTCTTGTACTCCTCTTCTTTGTCTATTCCAATAAAATGTCTGCCCAATTTTACAGCAGCAACAGCTGTAGTCCCAGATCCTATGAATGGGTCAAGTATTATATCACCAGTAACAGTAAATAATTTTATAAACCATGAAGGCAGTCTAACAGGAAACACTGCACTATGATTTTTATTGGAACATTCAGTAGCCATATAAAGAACGTTGTCCGGGTATACTTTTTTTCGATCAACCCAATTCGAAATATTCTTACCAAATCCACTATCAACATCTGATTCATCTCTTCTTTTATCCTTTTCACTTAGATTTGCCAGTCTTTTTTCTGCCCAATCTCCAATTGGGACTTTAACCTCATCTTGGTACATGTTGAACTTGCGCTGCTTATTAAACTGAAGCAGTCTTTCCCAGCCATCTCTAAAGCGATTCGGCCATTTACCTGGATAAGAATTTTTTTTATGCCATACAAACTCTTCAGTCCACAGCCAACCTTGCTTTCTTAATTCCAAAATAAGTTCTAATACATAAGTATGCCTTTCTCCATTCACAACCCGTTCTTTAATATTGAGAACAAACGTTCCCCTTGGTTTTAAAACTCTGTAAAATTCTTCAGATTTGGGTAGGAACCAATTAACATAATCTTTAGGTTTTATTCCACCGTAAGTATTTTTTCTTTGATTTGCATAAGGAGGCGACGTAAAAATTAGATCAATGCTGCTGTCAGGGAAATCCTTAAGCACCTCCTCACAATCACCACAAATTATTTTATCTTTATGTAGCATATACTTCCTCAAAATTATATTTATTCAGTCTATCATCTTCCCAATCCTATAAATTACCAAAAATAAACACTGTATCAATTAATATTAAATAATTTGCTTCAAAAAATCAGTATTTTTCCCAAATGCAATCTAGATATAACAAATGCATATTGATCTAATAATTTGGAAAATATAAATTTGAATTTAATTTCTCTAAAAAATAGGCTTATCATGTTTTATATGTTCATTATTTTTACTTAAAGAATTTGTTGTTAATACCAATCATTTCAGATAATTATTCTAAATTTTCATCTATAATATTTAAATTTCATGCTGTTAAATATTGGTTGATATTCAAACCAATAAGTATAAGAAATATATCTTTAAATAT
The DNA here is from genome assembly GCA_035312185.1 of bacterium. GTDB lineage: Bacteria > Fidelibacterota > UBA2242 > UBA2242 > JAFGTP01 > JAIPHI01. The sequence continues at coordinate 8,475 of DATGCI010000289.1, read as the reverse complement.
GAAGTCAATTTTAAATATAAAAGAATCTATTGGTTTCAAATTGCTATTTATCAAATTAATTGATAAAAAATGAGTGAGAAACATTATAAAAAAACAGATTCCAAATAATTTTAAAATGGTGAAAACATGAAAATAAGCGGATTTTCAATGGTGCGGAATGGCATCAAATTGTATTATCCTGTTGTTGAAATGATAAAGTCGATCTTACCGATTGTTGATGAATTTGTAATTGCTATTGGTGAAAGCGATCCCGATGACAATACTCGCGAACAGGTTGCAGCCATTGAGAGTGACAAAGTCAGGATCATCGACACAAAATGGGATCTGGAAAAATATCCCAATGGCATGGAGCATGCCCATCAAACTGATATTGCCAAAGAAGCCTGTCAAGGCGATTGGCTTTTTTATCTCCAGGCTGATGAAGTGATCCATGAAAAATATTTACCAGTTATCGAAAATCGTTGTCAGGAACTGCTGAACAATCATGAGGTTGATGGAATTTTATTCAATTACAAACATTTTTGGGGTGATTATCAGCATTACCAGATCAGTCATGGCTGGTATCCCCATGAAATTCGCATCATTCGAAAGGATCCTGAAATTCACTCCTGGAAATCAGCCCAATCTTTTCGCCGAATCCCCAATTTTGACGGATTGAACTATCGGCAAAAGGAAAACACTTACAAATTAAAAGTCGCTAAAACCGAGGCTGAGATTTATCATTATGGCTGGGTTCGGCCTCCCCATCTAATGCAGAATAAAAAACGGGAATTCAGTGTAATTCATCGTGGTCAGAAAAAAGCTGAAGAGGAATATGGCAAATTAAGCGATGAATTCGACTACGGGCCTCTCAATAGATTGGCAAAATTTCAAGGAACTCACCCCAAAGTTATGCAAGATAAAATTGCTGAAATGGACTGGAAGGACAAACTTCAATATTCCGGAAAGCCAGATCCCAGGCGCCAATTACATCGCCATGAAAAATTAACAAATAGAATTATTACCTGGATTGAGCAAAACCTGTTGGGTGGTTACTATTTAGGCGGTACTGGCAACTACAAACTACTTGATGTTTGATTGACTTTTTTTATAATTGTCAATATGTTGTTTATTAGAAAATGTGGAAAATCAATTGACAGAAAAATATAGAGACAGAAAATTTAAAATCGAAATGCTACTGGCCAGAGCAGGCTTATTATTTTCCAGCCCACCTGCCGATCTAAAACCAGTTTTTATCGTTTCAACAGGACGCACAGGAACACAGTTTTTGGCTGAATTTTTTGACCATTATCAAGAAACAATGGCTTTTCATGAGCCATCACCAAGTTTTTTGAGAAAAGCACTCAAATATGTAAGAGGCGAAATTCCTTTCAATAAAATGAAAATTCTTCTCCAGAAAAGGAGACTTCCCTATTTCAATTTGGCCAAAAGGAAAGGCTGCAATTACTATATCGAGGCCAATAATAGGCTTTTTCCTATGCTAGCGCCTTTAGAAAAAGCTTTCCCGGAAGCCAGAGTCATCCATATTGTTCGAGATGGTCGTGATTATGTTAGGTCAGGAATGAGCAGGAATTGGTACACTGAAGAAGATGAGACCCGCCGCTTGAAATCGATGGCCGTTCCAGAAGATCCCTGGCATGAAGAGTGGCACTCCATGAGTCGCTTCGAAAAAATTTGTTGGCGTTGGCAGAAAAAGAATGAATTCATTGCCAAAAATATTGACAACTTTGATCACTCTCTAACTGTCAAATTTGAAGATATTTTTCATAGCAATGACAATAGAGGACTCAGGCGAATTGCTGATTTCATAGGCCTTGATTCCAACACAACCGATCTGCTAATAGAAAAATTGATCTCTCAAAAAATCAATGCCAATAAGAGATATGAAATCCCAAAATGGACGGAATGGAGTTTGAACAGACAGAAAGCTTTTGACAAAATTGCCGGCAGCCATATGAGACAATATTATAATTACGAGTGGAATTAAACTATTTCTGAACAACCCAAAATATTACACATTGATACAGGAAGAGGCTGGCGAGGTGGCCAGCAACAGGCGGTTTATCTGTATGAAGGCTTGATAGAAAAAGGATACCAAACTAATTTTTTCTGTCGCCCTGATTCTGATCTTGAAAATTATTTCAACGCCAATGATTTGTCCCATAAAACTGCCGGCCTTAAAAATGAACTTGATTTTATTTCAGCCTGGGAAATTGCTCAATATGCCCGAAAAAATGGCTATAATATTCTTCACCTCCATACAGCTCACGCCCTCAGTATTGGACTATTGGCAAAATTGTTTTTGCCTTCCTTGCTAACTATCGGAGTGCGCCGCGTGGATTTTCATATTCGGAAGAATCCCTTTAGCAAACTTAAATACAACACAAATAAATTGAATAAACTGGTCTGTATTTCGCAAGCTATCCAAAAAATTGCGATTGATGATGGAATCGATCAACAAAAGACAGAAGTTATTCATAGTGGAATAGATATTCATAAATTCGACGCTGTAAAGGCTGATTCCTCTTTTAAAGAAAGTCTGGGAATTCCTGCTGATCACGTTGTAATTGGAACTGTGGCTGCTTTAGTAGGACACAAAGATTATCCCAATTTGCTGAGTGCAGCTCAGAAAGTTATTCAGCACACTGAGCGGGTTTCTTTCCTAGCTGCTGGTTCTGGGGCCCGGGAATCTGATATAAAACACCTAGCCAACAGTTTAGAATTGCAGAACCGCTTTCATTTTTTGGGCTATCGGAATGATATCGGAAAAGTTCTAAAAAGTATGGATATTTTTGTAATGTCGTCAAAAGAGGAAGGACTGGGAACTTCAATTTTGGACGCCCAGGCTATTGGCCTGCCCTGTGTGGGCACTGATGCTGGCGGCATTCCGGAAATAATTCACGATGGCGAGAATGGTCTTTTAATTCCCAGACAAAACCCAGAAAAACTGGCCGATGCTCTTTTAAAATTAGTTGCCCGTCAGGATCTGCGTGAGCAATATGGTAAAAAGGCCCGCCAAACTGTAAAGAATTATTCCAAAGAGAAAACCACCCAAAAAAATATTGATCTGTATCAGCGTTTGATTGAGGAACAAAATCAATGATCATTTCCCATAAATATAAATTTATTTTCATTAAGACCAAAAAAACAGCAGGCACAAGTCTGGATATTGCGCTTTCCAAATATTGTGGTGAAGATGATGTGATTACAACCCTGACTGAAGAAGATGAGAAGTTGCGTTCTCAATACGGAGGCAAGCAGCCGCAAAACACAAAAGTGCGCTGGACTAATTATACTTTTCAGGAATGGTCTCGCTTGATTCGCAAGGGCCGTGTACCTCAATGTGGCGAACACTGGAAAGCATGGCGAGTTCGTTGGTGGCTGGGCCGCAAGATCTGGAATAATTATTACAAATTTTGTTTTGAGCGCAACCCCTGGGACAAAGCCGTTTCGCTATATTACTGGCGGACTCGTAAGATGAAAGATCGCATGAATTTTTCTGATTTTTTGCGTTCCAGGCGAGCTCATCGTCTATCAAATTTCAAATTGTACTCATTATTCGGGAAGGTGCTGGTCGATCAAATCTATAAATACGAAAACCTGGATGAGGCTCTGAAAGAAATCGCCCGGAAAGTCAATTTGCCAGAAATTCCCCAACTCCCAAATGCCAAAGGCAGCTATCGTAAAAATGATCAACACTATTCAAAAATGTACAATACAGAAGATCGGCAGTATGTTGCCAATAAGTGTGCCCGGGAAATCGAAATATTAAACTATAATTTTGAAGAGAAATAGTGGAAAACATCCAAAAAATAGTAGTTTTACAAACAGCCTATATTGGTGACGTAATTGTGAGCACCGGCTTGTTGCGGGAACTGATGTCCATCTATCCAGAGGCACAAATTGACATTATCACGACCCCACTTTCAGCAGAATTGTTCAAATACAATCCCCATATAAACTACATTTACAAATTTGATAAAAATAACTGGAAATACATCAATTTTTTCAAACTCATCAGAAAATTACGTTCAGAAAGCTATGACCTTTCAATTTCCATTCAATCATCTTTGACTTCAGCTTTGTTGCTTAGTTTAGCGGGGATTGACACAAGAATCGGTTTTGACAAACAGGTTTTGACTACCGATTCAATCGTTTTGCGAGAAAATTCAGATCGGCACAGGTCGGAAAATATTGTCAATCTGCTTTCTCATCTGGATAATGACCAAAAATTTGACCACCGCAGCGAACTATTTTTTTCCAACCGTGAAACAGGACGAGCTGGTAGAATTATTGATTCTTTACAGGAGAATGGTGAAAAGCTGATCGGGATTGCGCCGGGCTCGGTTCGTGAAACAAAAAAATGGCCGGCTGAATATTATGAAGAATTGACGACCAAATTGGGGCAAACAGAGAGTTGTGTGTTTTTTATTGGCGGGCCTGATGAAGCCGAATTATGTGACAGGATTATCGAAGCAAGCCGCCATCCAAAAACTATAAATATGGCCGGAAAATTATCTTTATTGGAGAGTTCAGCTTTGATAAAGAAAATGGATCTTATGATCAGCAATGACAGTGCCCCTCTCCACATGGCCAATGCTGTCAAAACCGATGTTTTTGCATTTTTTGGACCCACTGTTCGTAAATACGGCTTTTTCCCTTATCGAGAAGGTGACAAAATTTTTGAAGTGGAACTGAACTGTCGCCCCTGCTCTCTGCACGGTGGAGCCAAATGTCCGGAGGGTCACCATAATTGCATGAAAATGATTAAACCTGATCATGTTTTTCAGCAGATCCGAGAAAAATTGAATATATAAGGAAAATCTATTATGATGATCGGAAGAATGATTCGCCAGTTTGTAATGAAACCCTACGAGCTCTATCAAGCCAGGCAGATTGATACAGAGCCGATCAATACAGTTGGAATAATTTTGGGTCCTTATCGAAATCTTACAACCCTGACTGCCAGTATTCTGATGCTGCACCCCAATTGTCAGGTTTTGAATCATGCTGGAATGCGCAGTCTGCAATGGCGGAGCTTGAATTTTATGAGGAAGCCAACTCGAAAAACTTTTGAGCGCTTTGTTAGATGGGCTATTTATATTTCAGGAAAGGGGATTCGTGGAAATTTTGGTGGATCAATTACCTATTCGCACGCTTTTCAACACAGTGAGATGAACAATCTCTACAAAAAGCGTTTTGGTGATAATTTAATCAAAGATAAAGTCAATTCTCTGGTCTGGAAAGAATCTTTGCGAATTGCCAATTTTTTACGCAACAATAATATTGAAGTTGCTCAACTGCTGGATAAATTTCCAGAATTACGCTTTCTTCAACCGGTTCGCAATCCCATTGACTGCGCTAAGTCCTGCATTAAAACTGAAAAAAATCGTCTCTTGCCCGGTCTTGATAAAAATTCCGGCGAAGAAGAAACCATATCTGCAATTCTAGATGAATATAAATGGTTCCTTGAAATTCGTGAGCGACGTCCTGAAAAATATTTTTACTTTATGCAATATGATTTTGACAGGGAGATGCTAATTAATCTTACCAATTTTTTAGACTTAGAAATTGATGAAATATGGATTCAAGATGCTCTCAATATCTATGAGATGAGAAGCTCCTATAAATATTCTGCAAAGATATTAGACCATTATAAAAAAGAAGTAAAGGTTAAATTTCAAGAATACCCGCAATTTGCAGAAGAATTACTCAAATTTGTAAATTAACAGGTGATTTGATAAACATGAGAAAAACTACTCGACTGGTTGCCCATTTAAAATTATTTGGTAAGAGCCTGCTGGGCTATAAAAAGCGCTGTAATTATCGAAATGGGCGCATCCGTCATGAACAGAATATAATTTTTGTTCACATCCCCAAAACAGCCGGAAATAGCATTACAAGGGCACTGTCAGAGGCCGATCCAATTGACAATGAAAAGCGCAAGCATTCGCCCAAAATCGCCAAACATGCCAAGGCCTTTGAGATCAAATATCTGTTAGGTAAAAAAATCTGGAATAGTTATTTCACTTTTTCCTTTGTCAGAAATCCCTGGGATTTGATGGTTTCCAGCTACAACTGGTGGAAGCAAAAGGGTGCTAAGCGAGTCAAAAGATATCGAAAAGTCGCTCGTAAAATAGAAAATATGGAATTTAACGATTTTATGCGTTCTAAATATGGCCGCTATATGATCAATGAACGGTATGGAAATTATTATGATTGGCTCAGTGAAAATGGTGAAATTATAGTAGATTTCATTGGCAAAGTGGAATCAATTGATAAAGACTGGCAAAAAATCTGTGAGATCAATAATCTTGAACATATTGAAATGCCGCATATCAATAAATCTAAGCGAACTGATTACAGAAAGTATTACAATTCAGAAACCAGGGAAATCGTCGGTCGCCGCTTTCATAAAAGCATAGAAAAGTTTGATTATTCATTCTAAATTTTTAATTATAAAATAGATCATGAAATTTTTCATGTAAAAAATACAACAGGAGAAATTTGCGAATACTTTTTTTGACCTATCAGGGATTTATTGCTGGCTCTACTTTTTCCACATTTTATCTAGCTCGTGGTCTTGCTGAAAAAGGGCACGAAGTATATGTTGGTTGTAAAAGCGATGAACTCTTATTCGAACTTTTACAGGATACAAAAGTCAAAACTGTGCCAATCCCCTTCAAGCACCGTCTGGAATGGGAGTCAATTAAAATTGTAAAAAATCTTGTTAGAGAAAAGGACATTGAGATCATTAATGCTCAGGCCAGTATTGATCGCTATATTTCAATGATCGTTAAGAAATTTTTTATTCCAGAAGTAAAGGTTGTGCATACCAGACGTCAGCGCCCCAGTATTGATAGTGGAAAATTGCACGGCTGGATCTATAAATGGGGAACCGATAAAATCGTGGCTGTAAGCGAAGGTGTCAAGCAGGAAGCTGTGCGCAGGATGGGAATTCCAGAAGAGCATCTCAAAGTTATTCATAATGGCACTCCGCAAGAAAAATATGAAGATGTGATCGGAAAAAATCCTCAAGGGCTTCGTCAAAAATACAATCTTAAGTCCGAAGATAAAATTATCGGCTGTGTTTCGCGCCATAAAAAACAGGAACAGTTAATCCAGGCGCTCCAAAAAATAAAGGATTTTAAAACAACTGTGATCTTTGTGGGTATTGCCAGAGATGAGATTGAACTCAAGGATCGAGCATTTCCCCAAACTCACAATTTTATATTCACAGGCCGCATTCCTCCCCATAAGGCACTGGAATATTACAAATTATTTGACATTCAGGTTCTACCATCGATTACAGAAGGTCTGTCCCAGACTTTGCTAGAATCCATGTATATGGAAGTACCGGTCATTGCTACTGATGCTATGGGAAATCCAGATCTTGTTGTCCATAAGGAAACCGGATATTTATTTCAAGACGAAAACCTGGAGGAAATGGCCCAATATATTAGAACATTATTCCAGGATAAAAAAATATATAAAAAAATGGCCCAAAAGGCCAAAAAACGAGTGCTCAAGCACTTTACTATTGAAACTGTGATTGATAATTATGAGAAATTTTTCCAGGAACTGATTAAATCATAGTGGGTTATTCTTGCGGGCATATTCCCGACATTTTTCCCAATCCTCCTGATAATCTTCTGCAATCTGATTAAGACGAAATTGCGGAATCAACGGATCATCACTAACCATATTTTCAGGAACCAGCCGGGCTGCATAGAGGACAATATAGCGAGGAATCATTCGCAGCCAGCGTTGAATTTTGCGAATATAATAATTTTTAGAATAATCCGGGCCATGGGGCATAAATTTTAGATTAAAATTTTGGATGATTTTGAGCTGCTTGATGCTATAGGATTTATGCTTAACCCGAGTATCAATATCCTGGCGATCGTAAGTTGCTCCCATATAATTGGCGAATTTATCAAAATAATCCCACATATCTTTTTTCAACTCTTCATAAAAAAGCACGAGTGGTTTATGTTCGAACTTTTCTTCCAGGAATTTGATCTTTGGGTAAAAGTAGACATCCTCTTTTTTCCAGTTACCCTGATCATTATCCAGATCTAAAAATTCATCAAAGGTATTATTCTTACCGCTCTTTAGATAGCGTTTGTATTCACTTTTGATCCAACTCACATGAGGACGCAAAACTATTATTGTTTTACCATGAGGATAGATTTCGGCAAATGGACTGACTTTATCTTGCAGCTGACGGTCAAATTCTCGAGAAATTAAAATCCGAGTAGCATCGCATTCTTCTATGTTTTTTTCAAAATGACGAAAGTGTCCGCTCTGCAGATATTGAATGCTTTTGAAATAGGGAAAAACTCTATGCTGAAGAAAAGTCGTTCCGGTTTTTCCAAGGCCTACATGAAAGAATATTTCTTTTTTTGCCATAGATTACTAGACTTCAAATTGTAGATTAAAATAGTAGGAGTACAAGCTATCTTCATCGCTCAA
>DATGCI010000288.1:0-2632 GCA_035312185.1 bacterium | reverse complement strand
TTGAACCGATAATGGAACTTGAGGTTGTAGTGCCGGATGAATATACCGGTGAAATAATAAACGATTTGAATTCCAGAAGAGGAAAAATTGAAAGTATTGATATGCGGGGACAGCTGAAGGTTATTGACGCAACTGTACCATTGTCAGAAGTTTTCGGATATGCCACCAGTGTCAGATCATTAAGCCAGGGGCGGGCATCACATTCTCTTCAGTTCAGCAAATATGATCTTGTGCCGCAGAATGTAATGGAACAGATACTTGCACGGTTTTCAGGCAGATATTATTAAAAATGAGCAAAATTATTTGATAAAATCTGCTATTGTGTTACTTTCATAGTACTGTACGGAAATTAAATATATAGTGGACCAGTCATTCCAGGTAAAAATTCTTTTTATATGGAATTAATTGGTTGACAGAAATCCCATATATTTTTTTAATTCACACACCCAGAATCAACCCTGGGTGTGGTATATTAACGTATTAACATATAATTATGTACTAATCAATTTTAAGCAGTTCTTTCATGTTCAACAATTAAAGCTATACGAACTGCTTTTAAACTTTTGTCAAAAATACTACGAATATTTAATGAAGGAGAAAGGAGATGGCAAAGGAAAAATTCGATAGGAGTAAGCCACATGTCAACGTAGGTACCATTGGACATATTGACCACGGAAAGACTACGCTTACATCTGCAATTACAAAATGTCTTTTCTCAGCTTACGGTGAGGGAAAGGCAATTGATTTTGATCAAATAGACAATGCACCTGAAGAGAAGGCCAGGGGTATAACGATCGCTACATCGCATCAGGAGTATACCACTCCGAAGAGGCATTATGCGCATGTTGACTGTCCTGGTCATGCTGACTACATCAAGAACATGATAACCGGTGCTGCCCAGATGGATGCTGCCATTCTTGTTGTAGCTGCAACAGATGGACCAATGCCTCAGACAAAGGAACACGTTCTGCTTGCTCGTCAGGTTAACGTGCCGTACATGGTAGTGTTTCTTAACAAGGTTGACCAGCTGGATCCATCCGACAAGGACGAGTTGATTGAGCTTGTTGAAATGGAAGTAAGGGATCTTCTCAGCAAGTACGAGTTCCCTGGTGATGAAATTCCGATTATTGCCGGATCGGCTCTCAAGGCAATGGAATGTGGTTGTGGTAAAGAAGATTGTGAATCTTGCGGACCTATCATTAAACTGGGCCAGGCACTTGACGATTATATACCTGATCCGCAGCGAGACAAGGACAAGCCTTTCCTTATGCCGATAGAAGACGTTTTTTCTATTACCGGACGTGGAACAGTAGTTACAGGTAGAATTGAGCGTGGTATCGTTCATACTGGTGATGAGATAGAGATTGTTGGTTTTAGAGAAACAAGAAAAACAGTTGTGACCGGCGTCGAGATGTTCCGTAAGATCCTTGATGAAGGTATGGCAGGTGATAATGTTGGTTGTCTGCTTCGAGGCATTGGAAAGGATGACGTAGAGCGAGGCCAGGTTCTTTCTAAACCAGGTGCGATTACACCTCACAAAAAATTTGATGCAGAAGTATATGTTCTTTCAAAAGAAGAAGGTGGACGTCATACACCATTTTTTGCCAACTATCGTCCGCAGTTCTATTTCAGAACTACTGATGTAACAGGGATCATTGAGCTTCCTGAAGGCGTTGAGATGGTAATGCCAGGTGATAATGTAAAGATGAAAGTTGAGCTTATCACACCGGTTGCCATGGACGAGGCCCTTCGTTTTGCCATTAGAGAAGGTGGCAGAACAGTAGGTGCTGGTGTTGTTGCAAAGATTATTGAGTAATTAAAAAAAATTACTTGATTTTACAATGCTGTGTAATAGATGTTGTCAGGCCATAGAAGATATGGCCTGACATGATATAATGAATGTATAATTATTTACGCTTATGTCTAAAATTTGATTTAGAGTATAGAAAAGGGAAATAGAGTGGCAAAGCTGGCAGGACAACGAATTAGAGTAAAACTGAGATCGTACGATGCGAAGCTGCTGGATCAATCGGCGGAAAAGATCGTGGCGACTACAAACAGAAGTGGTGCGAAGGTTGCGGGTCCAATACCTCTTCCAACACGAATTGAAAAGTTTTGTGTACTTCGCTCTCCTCATGTTAATAAAAAGTCACGTGAGCAATTTGAGATTAGAACTCATAAGCGGCTTATCGATATAATTGACCCGAACTCGGATACAGTGGAAGCGCTTATGAAGCTTGAACTTCCCGCCGGAGTTTCAGTCGATATTAAATCCTGATTATCGGCAGTTTTCTCTTTGTACATAATGTACGTATATGCGAATTGATATTATTGGCTAAATGGGTTAGCAAGATGAAGAAGGCTCTAATTGGCAGAAAACTTGGAATGAGCCAAGTATTTAAAGAAGATGGTACTATTGTCCCCGTCACAGTATGTGAACTCGGACCATGTGTCGTCGTGCAGAAAAAAAATGAAGAAAAGGATGGCTATGGTGCCATCAAGCTTGGCTTTCTGGATACAAGGGAAAACCGTCTTACCAGGCCAGTGGCGATGGATCTGAAGAAAAAGGATATCCCCTTTAAAAAAGTTTTCAGAGAAGTACCGCTCTATGATGAAACACTGGATGAGGGAA
>DATGCI010000287.1:0-3038 GCA_035312185.1 bacterium | reverse complement strand
TAGACCCTCCGGTACTGGTATAATTTCCCAGATACTCTTCCATTCTCGTAGCGATCCCATCACTGCTGTTGAATATTTTAGAAATATTAGCAGGATTGGCTTTGAGCGCTTCTTCAAATTTTTCACTATCTTCAATAGAGAGTTTACCTTCTTCATCGGTCTCAATACCAATATTAAAAAGTTTGTTATATTCTGTATTACTCACACTGTCAACTTTACCTGCGATAATATTGCGAAGATCAATGCTTAGTCCCCGATAAGTAATATCACCGGATAAAGCACCACTTTCATTGGTTTCAGGATCTACTTTAGTATTCTTATTTAAAAAATCCAGGGCTTCGTTATAACTATTTATAAAGGATTTGACATCTTCTTTAACTGAATCAGTATCAGGACTAATTGTAATAGTTTCCTGTGAGGAGAAAGTGTCCATTAAATTGATAGTAACTCCTTGAATAGCATCGGAAACGCTATTGCTATCACGGTAAAAATCCAGACCATCGATTTTGAATTTGGAATTCAGCATACTATCCGTTGCCGAACTACCAGGATCAATAATATAACCTCCTGAAGTTCCACTGGATTGAACATTATTGCTTATTTCCAGAGTACTTAAAAGATTGTCACTACTATCATTGAACCCCATTCTATATTTAAATCCCGAATTGGCACTGCGAAAAACCAGGCGCGAATTGCCTGAAGATTCAGTAACAACAGAGGCATTCACGATTTCATCATTATTTATGGTTTCGTCATTAACAGCCCCATACATAGCGCTATTAATTGAATCGGCAATCTCATTTAATACCTCATCATTGGATTTGGTGAATGTATCAGCGGAAATTGTGACCTCGATAGTTTCCCTGTTATCAGAGTCAGTTTCAGTTGGATGTCCAACTGTAATAGAAAAAGTCTGATCACTAGTAATGGACGTAAAATCAGTGCCTGAATCTGAATATTGGTGGGAAACCCGGGTATCGGATTTAGCCAATCTTTCAACAGAAATTGAGTGTGTACCACTACTGGCCGAACTGGTCGATGAGAGAGTAAATTTTTCTGAATCACTACTGGTAGCAGTTTTTGCAGCGAAATGATCTATAATCGGATCGTTAAGTGTTTCTACCTTACTATTCAGGCTCGATAATTTTGAATCCAGATCTGAAAGAATATTCTTACGAGTATTGAGTTCTTTTTTTCTACCAACAAGATTTTCTCGTGGTTTTCTTTCAGACTGCATAGCCTGACGAACATATAGATCAATTGTTTCACTGTCAAATTGGATTGCCATTCATTACCTCTATTCCAGTTTCATTGCCTGAGCCCATGTATCTCTTATTTCTTTGATCAACTCCCGTGCTCTTTCAAATTTACCATTGTGGATCTGATGTAAAATGTGTTGATACATTCGATAAAATGTATTGGCCACAGTTCGTTTTTCAAAATTGAGAGAATTTATTAATTCCTGGATAGCCTCAGCAGCTTTTGAATGATTTTCATTGGCACAAGCAGCAATTGCTGCATCGTAAATATACAGAATTAATTCTTCAGGGCTTGCACTTAACACTTTTTGCACCAGGTAGGGATTTGGTTTGTTTTCATCTGTATTGGCCTGGCGATGCTTTAAATAAGGATTCGACTTCATAAATTCTAACTCCTGTTTTCGCTCTCTATTTAACTATCAACATTCATGCCATTTACTGCATAAATCATAATAGAGGACATGTTGTGATTCTAGGATTACAAAGAACACTTTAACTGCAAAAATCAAATTGGAGGGGGGAAAATATTTCCCGCCCCCCAATCATTTTTTTCAGGTCTATTTTATCCAAACAGTGACAGTACACTCTGTGGAGAAGAATTAGCCTGAGAGAAACTGGACAAAGCAGTTTGCTGCTGAATCTGCAGTTTCATGACTTCCATCTGTTCTTTTGCAAAATCAGCATCTTCAACACTGCTTCGGACTGCTTCAGTATTGGTGGAAGCTGTGGACAAAGATGTTTCTTTGGAATTCAGTCGTACCTGATACTCACCAATATCCTGAATAGCTCCGGACAGACTATCAATAGCGGAAGAGACAGTATCAATTGCAGCACTAGCGCCACCAGCAGTTGACAGATCAATAGAACTTACATCAGTCCCATTAGCACCAATAGATGAGGAATCAGAACTGGCCAATGAAACACTGATTTGGTCAGTCGAATTCTCACCTGTTTGGAAATTACCAGCATAAGAACCATCAATCAGATTGTTCTCATTAAAAGTTGTCTCTGCTTCGATATCGTCGATTTCATCAAGTAGCGCTGTGACCTGATCATCAATTGCTGTTCTCTGAGCTGGTGATAATGAATAATCAGCAGCCTGGGTAGCTTTTTCTTTTACTGTCTGAAGAATATCCATTTGAGATTGATAACCACCTTCAGCAACATTTAAAATGTTCTTTGCATTGGATACATTCTGCAAAGCAACATCCAGACCTCTGCGTCTGGCTTCCAGACCGCGTGCCAGAGCAAATCCGGCTGGGTCATCAGCGGCTGAATTAATTTTCCTTCCTGTCGATAGACGTGTTTGATGAAGATTCATCTTACTGTTTACTTGTTTAAGGGACTGCAATGAATTCATTGCTTGAATGTTTGCAGCAATTCTTGTTAAACTCATAGTTTACCTCCGTGTTTAATTCGGCTTTCCATGCCTTTTAATTAAGTTCTAGGCATAAATTGATTAACATTCATCTCAGAATCCCAATTATCAAAAAACCGCCAAAACTCTCATTGTATAGTATCGGTGGTATTACCATTGTATTTATTATTTAGACTAAATAGCACTGATTCTTGAAAACCCACAAAAATATTTACTCAAATAAACTAAAAATAATTAGCCAATAATATTTAAATGTTATTTTTGATGAAATCCTATAAAATTATATAAAATCTATAATTTTTAACAAAAATCAATCAATAGTCTATAGAGATCAATAATGGTCTAATTTTTGTAAATATATCTTATGTCTTTGAAAATATTTCAATTTATGAGCCTGTTTT
>DATGCI010000286.1:0-6196 GCA_035312185.1 bacterium | reverse complement strand
ACCGGGGCGCTCAAAACCGAAAGTATTCAGGATTTCACTTCCTGACCCGTGAAATATTTCTTTTATTTCACAGGGGCGCTCAACTTTCTGGTTTAATCTTTCTGGTTTCTGCTTTAATCTTTCCCGTTTCCGCTTTCCGGCCTGTCCCGAAGGTATGTTTTCGGGGCCTGCCCCGATGTCTCTTTTTCGGGGCTTCCGATTTTTCATTCCCGATATAAAATCGGGATTTCGCTTCGCTCAACTTTAATCTTAAATCATTATAAATTATACATTCTACATTTTACATTCTAAAAGCCAAATTGTAACCATCCTTCCCTAATACCGTCTAAATTTTGAATATAAAAACAGGTGTCTTATGAATAAAAAAACGAATAAAATACAAATTATTAAAGCCCGCAGTACCCAGGATGGTGCCGGTGCTCAGATTAAACGCGTTTTCCCGGGTTTCGATCTGCCTCACAATGATCCCTTTGTCCTTCTCGACGAATTTTTTGTCACACCCGAAGCAAGTTTTCCAGAGCACCCTCATCGAGGCTTTGAGGCTATCACTTACATGTTAGAAGGTGGTTTCCGCCATAAGGACAATCTTGGTAATGACAGCGTTGTCTCAGCTCGTGGAGCCCAAAGATTTACGGCTGGAAAAGTAATTCGCCATGCCGAATTACCGGCTACCAAAAATATGAATCATGGGCTGCAACTCTGGATTAATCTTCCGCAAAAATTAAAAAATATTGATCCCAATTATCAAAAAGTTGACGCTTCCAATTTCCCGGAAAGTGATCGAAAAGGAATCAAAATAAGGACAATAGTGGGGCCTAATTCCCCTCTCAAACTAAAAACTGCAATTAATTTTCTTGATATTAGTTTAGAGAATGATAAAGAATTCAATTATCAAATCCCTGATGGCTGGAATGGTCTGATTTACATTCTTGAAAATGAATTACATTACCAGGAAGCGGCTCTGACTACCGGCCACGCTATCATATTAAAAAATGGCGGGATTTTCAAAGTCAAAACAAAAGCCCCCGCCCGTTTTGCCCTTATTATTGGGAAACCCCACAATCAGCCAATTCGATTACAGGGATCTTTTGTTCTATAAATAACTGATATCCCATAAAAAAAACCTCGTAGGTTTCCAAAACCTGCAAGGTCTAAAAAAATCAATTCAGTGCCCAAAATATGCCGCCCCTACAGGGCTCTACTTTATCTTAATACCATTATTTCTACAAATATTTCGCACCGTTGGGGCTCGATTTAAACATTCTTCATCAGAAGCCAAAGCTATTTAAAAGATCTTAATAGTCTAAAAATTTGGAGTACATTGACCGTGTCAATGTATAAATCTTTTATATTTTTAATCATTTATTGCTCACTATCAGTAAAGCTATCCACAATTGTATTTTAGATACCCTAAAGTTTTTCAAATATCCGCAAAATACTAGATCCTATTTATTTTTCATTACCAATCAAACCAATTTTCATATTTTAATTCCAGATTAAACAAAATAGTATTAAATTATTTCCTAAAGCATTGGGGGTAAACAATTCACCAAAACACGTTTGGGGCTTACTTTAATATATTGTAAATCCATTTAATATTAATATTGAGACACAAAATAGGAGGGAAAATGGCTAATATTGAAGATCTAAAACAAAAAGTTCTAAATTTAATCGATGAAGAAAGGCATGAGGAAGCGATTCCAATCTACAAACAGATTCTCGAAATCACTCCATCGGATCATGAGGCCTGGTATTTTTTATCATTATCCTACCTCGAAATCGATGACATCGAAAATGCAGAACAGGCCCTTAAAAATGCCGTTGATATTGATCCGGAAAATGTAGATTACCTATTGCAACTTGGATATATAGCACAAATGCAGGAAAAATCGGAAGAATCCAGCCTGGTATTTGAACGCATTCTAGATATATATCCCTATCATCCTGAGGCTAACATAATGCTGGGAATGATAGCCCGGGATAATGGCCAATTTAAGGAAGCCTTCCAATACCTGGAAACTGCCTATGATTCTGAACCCAACCCTGACGTTTTAATCGCTTTAATTGGAACCTATCTGGATACTGGTGATCTTGATAATGCTGGGGACAAAATCAAGGAATTGAATGAAAAGAAAATGAATAAAGATCAGGATATTCAAAAAGAAGAACTGCTCTTTAGATTTTATCTTGATAAATCTATGGAAAATTGGACAGGCGTAATTGAGAATGAAGACGGTAATAGCGAATATTATCCCGAAACAGTCCAGCAATTAGAAAATGCTGAGCATTACATCGAAATGGCCGAAAAACTTGAAACCAATGACGAATACTACCAGAATCGGCTTGAGTTGATTAAAGAAGTTATTGCAAATTATCAGGAAAAGCGTGCAAACCTGACCAGTAATGAGGAAGAACCGGAACTTTCTGAAGAAGATATTTTGGCCTGGAAGAAAATGGACGAAATTATTGACCTCTGGGCGGATATGACTTACGAAGATGGAACCGAATATCGTTGGCCTCAAACAAATAAAGATGTCAAAGCCTCCAAAAAATTACTCAAAAAGGTCAAAAAAATAGATTTCAAAAATCAAGCTGTCGAAGATCGCTACAATGAAATCAAGGAAACTCTCGATAATGCTAAAAAAATGATTCCCAATTCTACTGGCAAATTTTTGCGCTCTTTCCTGATTAGTGTTGCCGCTGTTATCATTTTATTATTTCTTGGCACCCGTAATGTCTACAAATCGCCTAAATTTGATTATAATAAAGATGATTGGGTCATTCGAGAAACTACGGAATTAATGTACTATAATGTTCAGGATGTGAAAAATTCTAAAACGCCTTATTATCATACTCTCTACGCTGGAACCCAAGTTGAGCCCATTGCTCGCTGGGGAACTCACCTCGCTCAGGTCAAAACCTCAAATGGCTATATTGGATTTGTCAAATTTAAAAAGTTGAAAGGTGTCGAAAACCTGACTGTCAAAGAGGATAAGCCTCTTTACACAAAAAAAGAATTACTCCCGTTTTACACAAATGCCAGAAAAGATTTTGCCGATTCTCTAAAGGAGGGGCAAAAAGTCAGGGTAATTTCAATGACAGAAGGTGTTGAATCCCGGTATGGAGACTACACTTTGGTCAAATTTCGGACTGACAAAGGAAAAACCGGATACCTTCCCTATTACAATTTGCGCCCCGATTTTCAGTATTCATTGCCCAGTCTCAGTCTGACCTTTAGTTTTCCTACTACCCGGAAAAATATTGATGAAAATGTAATTGGCGCCCAATTGGAAAATGTAGAATTTAAATATGGTCCCGCCCGCTCCCTTCTAAAAATTAATAATAAGCGGACAGCCTATTTTAATCAGATCAATTTCATTGATTCTGGCAAAAAAATGTCTGGAGTTTTTCTTACTCTGGATAATGGTAATAAAGTTACCGGCTATCATGTAGCCAGAGAGAGAAAGGTCAAATTATATGACAAATTGCCTCTGGCCGGCTCCATTCGCCAGCAGGAGCCTTTCAAATTCCTGGGCGCTGGTTTTTACCGCAAAAATTTTAGTTTAAAATGGTTGGATAATTTCACTGACCTTAATTGGTTTACCAAAATAATTGGCTGGATTGTTCGAATCGGAATCGGTTTATTTCTGCTATTTCTATTCTTTTCCGTCACCAGGCTGGTTATTAATCCTGTAATTGTTCTGATTACCAATTTTCGCCTATTGAAAAATAAAATTGTCCTGTTTCTTAACTTTTTGATATATGCCTCTGCAGTCTACATATTTTTTGTCTGGATGTCAATTTCTATCGACCAAATATTCATCCCTCTGATCATTTCTGTGCCTACTTTTCTTTTTTGGTGGAGAGTTTACAAAAATAATATCACTTATAATCGCTGTCCTCAGTGTAATACCATGAACGTGGCTCTTGATCAGGGTATATCATTCATGGGAAAATCACAAAAAGTAACCTGGGGAACCTATGATGTGTATAAAGGGACAACAAAGGCTTACAGCTGCACCAAAAAAATCATAAAATATGAGCGAAGAAGTAAAAAAACTATCGATACAATTAGCCATTATCGGGACCACCGCAGTTGCATTCGATGCGGTTTTAATTGGGATGTTTTAAGGCAGGAAATAGACGATTCTAAAACTGAATATTTATGATGCTGGAATTTTTCCTCTGTTTTGCTATCTAATAATTAATCTAAATGAAATACCGTCTGTCTGGGATTTGTTAGGATTAATCAAAATTTGGAAATTGCTCCAAAAAAATTTAAAAAACGAAGGAAAAACCCACTAGAGTCCCATATTCACTTAAATTAAGTAGGTTGAGACTAGCACCAGGCTTTAGCCTGGTGAATAAAATTTGTACAAAACAAAAATCAGCCTACTTTAGTAGGATTCTAGTAATTTTAATAAATATGCTAAACGCCAAGGGCATATCTCACAAAACAGGCTCACACGGGGATATAATGTCTTATCCATCCCGTTGAAATGTGATACTAACCTCAATATTATTAAAAAATAAATGTTTACATTGATTTAAGTGGGTGATCGGAATCAGGGAATACAGGAAGGATGCATAATACCCATAATAAATCTTAGCGAGCCAAAATACCAAACTTACCCACTTGACATTGTTTATATTTATTAGTAAGACTATATTGATAGATTGGAAAATTAATTGAGGTAAGTGGTTATGAGATTATATATAAATGCTTTGGTAATGTCATTAATATTTACCATTGCAGGAGGAAGTTTAATGGCCTTTGAAGAACCAGATTACAAAGTAATCGCTAAATATGATAATTTTGAGATCAGAAAATATTCACCTTATTTGATTGCCGAAACCGAAGTCGATGCCAGTTTTGAAGATGCCACTAATATTGCTTTTAGAATTCTTTTTGATTATATCTCTGGGAAAAATGTTAAGCAGGAAAAAATCAAAATGACCACACCGGTTAATCAGCGCAATGCTGAGCCTGAAGGTGAAAAAATTAAGATGACTACTCCGGTTTCCCAAAAGAAGACATTGCAAAGTGATGGAAAATATACTATTAATTTTGTTATTCCTTCAAAATATACTCTTGAGACTGTTCCTGCTCCCAGGGATCCGCGGGTTAATATTCGCAAAGTTCCCCAGAAAAATATGGCTGTCATAAAATATTCAGGTCGCTGGACTCAGGAGAAGTATCGGAAACATGAGGAAAAATTGATCAAAGCGCTTGAGAAAAAGGGTCTAGAAATAATCGGCGACCCGGTGTTTGCTCGCTACAATCCCCCTTTCTGGCCTTCTTTCATGAGAAGAAATGAAATATTGCTAGAGGTAAAAATACCGGTTGAATAGGATTTTATAACCTGATATACAATTCTTTTTGATATTAGATCACCTAAACCTCGTAGGTTTCCAAAATCTGCCAGGTTTAAAATTTTCAGTTCAGTGCCATATTTCCATTTAAATAGAAATTTCTCCGAAACCCCCGCATTCCAGAAAGAACTGCAAGGCTATAACCCCGAATGGGGTTAAATATAAATAACTACTGGTGGAACCCGTAGCTTTAATGTCTTGAGCGTCAACCCCGAAGCGGGTTGAATGACAAACATATCAATATCTTATCATTAAAAGCAAGCAAGCCCTATGCTGCCCCTCCAGGGCTCTACTTTATCTTAATCCCATTATTTCTACAAATATTTCGCCCCGCTGGGGCTCTACTTAAACATTCTTAATCAGAAGCCAAAGCAATTAAAAAGCTCTTAATAGTCTAGAGTTTGGAGTACATTGACCGTGTCAATGTATAAATCTTTTTTATTTATAATTATTAAAAGATTCATATTCTGAAAACTAATCACAATTTTACCCAAAAAAACCTGGCAGGTTTCCAAAACCTGCCAGGTTTATATATTTCATTTTAATCTATATCTTTCTAAATTTTCCTGCAAAATTAATCTTTAGATAAATAAATTAGGCGGGAACTAAATATAACTAGGAGGCCTAAATATGAATTGGTTGGCACAGGTTCGCTGGTCACCCTACATTGTCGGAATTGGAATCGGAATTTTAAGTTGGTTCACATTTTTAATATCAAAAAAAGCACTGGGTTGTTCAACATCCTTTGTTCGCACAAATACTATTATCAAAAAATTATTCAAGGGTAGTTCAAGTAGTAATTTATATTATCAGAAATATGAGC
>DATGCI010000285.1:0-16913 GCA_035312185.1 bacterium | reverse complement strand
CCTCGTGCTGCTGAGGATGGTTTCTCCAACCAACCGGATTATAAAACTATCGCCGATGTAAAAAAAGCAGTATCCATTCCAGTGATTGGCAATGGCGATATTGATTCAGTTGAGTCTGCTCAAAAATTGATCGATGCAACTAATTGTGATGGAATTATGATTGGGCGCTGGGTTCTGGCAAATCCCTGGCTGTTTACCCAAATTCGAAATATGATGACTGGCCAAAAATGGCATGAGGCTGATCATAGCCCTGCTGAAAAATTAAAACTTTGTCAGTATCACCTGGAAATGGAAGTTGAATTTCGCGGTGCCTATGAAGCCAATAACATTATGAAAAAATTCTATAAATGGTATTTCAAGGGATTTGAAAATGCTTCTAATTTGCGGCACAATTTGGTCATTTCTACAAATATAGATGAGACCTATAAGATCTTGCATGATTTTGCTCAAAAATTAGAAATCGATATGAAAGAGCCTGCAAAAATACTGGAGAGTGAGGAATAATGGAAAAGATTAAGATCAGAAAAGCCCAAAAACAAGACGCTCAGACTATTATTGATTTTAATAGATCAATGGCTTTAGAAACCGAGGATAAGGACTTGGACTTCAGGACAATATCCAGGGGCGTCAAGGCCGTACTTGAAGATAAAAACAAAGGATTTTATTTGATCGCTGAGATTGATGGTCAGGCTGTTGGATCATTGATGATCACTTTTGAATGGAGCGACTGGAGAAATGGATTTTTCTGGTGGATTCAGAGTGTTTATGTAGTCAAAGAGCAGCGAAGGCAAGGTGCTTATACTGCTCTCCATAAAAAAGTTCGTGACTTAGCAAGGCAAAATGATGATGTAATTGGATTCCGGCTCTATGTAGAAAAAAATAACATATCAGCCCAAAAAACTTATGAAAAAATTGGAATGCAGCCTACTTATTACAAAATGTATGAAGAAATGAAGTGATTAGATTATAAGGATTAAAACCAAAAAAATACAGGAGGTTTTGTGTCAGTAAGTGATACCAAAGAAGTTACCTGCCCTAATTGTGACCAAAAACAGGAACAGGTAATTCATAGTTCTATAAATGTTTCGCTGAATCCGGAATTAAAACAGGATCTTTTTGACGGCAATATAAATAGATTTGAATGCAAGTATTGCAGTCATAATTCAGTTATTCCTGTTCCCCTATTATACCATGATATGGATAGAAAATTTGCTGTTCACTATTTTTCAAAAGATTCTATAAAAAAAGAGGATTTTTTAGAAAAATTCGATCAAAAAGGCAATATGATTATTAATGAGGATGAACTGGACTTTGATCCGCCTGAATATCTTTATGATGTTCATGTTGTTTTCCAGATGAATGAACTCCTCAATTACATCATATTTAAAGAATATTTATTTGACTTTCACAAAAAAAAGTAAATAATTGTTAATATAACTTGCATTATGTGAATAATGACCTTAATTTTAGCCGCTGAAAATAGGTTTTGTGAATAGAGATCGTTAAGAATGCTTGATCAACTACAAGAAGGTTTTGGAAAAGTAATAAAGACACTCAAGGGCGAGGGTAAAATCACGGATAGGAATATTCGTGAAACAACCAGAGAGATCCGAAGAGTTCTTCTGCAGGCAGATGTAAATTACAAAGTCGTTAAAAAGTTCACCAAACAAGTCAGGGAAAAGGCAGTCGGTGCTAAAGTTACCAAAAGCCTCTCCCCTGGACAGATTTTTATTAAGATAATTAATGATGAACTCACAGATCTGCTGGGTAATAAAAGTTATCAATTGAAAACTGCTTCCACTCCCCCAACTGTCATTATGCTGGCTGGTCTGCAAGGTTGTGGAAAAACAACTCTGGCTGCCAAACTGGCCAAACATTACTCAGAAAATGGCCATAGTCCTTTGCTAGTTCCAGTCGATGTTCATAGACCAGCTGCTGTCCAGCAACTAGAAACACTAGGTAAACAAATCAATAAACCTGTTTATTCTCGGAAAAATAGTGTAAAAAGCAGGGTTAAAGGGGCAACAAAATATGCTCGTAAAAATGGCTATGATCTGGTTATCATTGATACAGCCGGTCGCTTGCATATTGATAGCGAAATGATGGACGAACTGCATACAATCGACAATACTGTAAAACCGCAAAGTACGATCTTTGTAGCCGATGGTTTAACAGGTCAAGATGCAGTTAACACTGCTTCAAAATTTGATCAGGAAATCGATTTTGATTCCATCGTCCTTACAAAAATGGATAGTGACACCCGGGGTGGTGCAGCATTATCAATAGTAGAGACAACTAACAAACCAATCGCTTTCTTAAGCACTGGTGAAAAACCTGACGATCTTGAGGTTTTTCATCCCGGTCGTGTTGCTGATCGAATATTGGGTAAAGGTGATGTAGTTTCTCTCGTTGAAAAAGTTCAGAACGCTGTTGACGAAGAGGAAGCTTTAAAATTAGAAGAAAAAATTCGCAAGCAAGAATTTACCCTTGAAGATTATCTAACTCAAATACGACAGATGAAAAATCTAGGACCTTTAGAAAATATTATTGATATGCTGCCCGGTGGAATAAAGAACCAACTCAAAGGACAACAAATTGATGAAAGTCAAATAGATAAAACTGAAGCTATGATACTTTCCATGACTCCGCAAGAACGCTACAAGCCTTCAATAATCAAAAGAAGTCGCAAAAAGCGCATTGCCAGGGGCAGTGGGACTTCAGTCAAAGATGTGAATATGTTATTGAAACAATATAAACAACTTAAAAAAATGACCCAAAAACTTGGAAAAGCTAATTTTCCAAAAAAATTATCTTCTCTGGGTTTTGGAATTTAACATAATTAGGAGGATTCAAATTGTCAACACGCATTAGATTAAAACGTAAAGGTAGAAGAAAACAATCACACTTCAGAATTGTTGTTGTGGATAAGCGCAGACCAAGAGATGGCTCTGTTATAGAAGACATCGGATATTACAATCCCCTTACAGAACCGGCTGAAATCAAGATTGATCATGAAAAAGCTCTTGAGTGGCTGAAAAAAGGTGCTCAACCTTCTGATACGGTACACAATATTATGCAAAAAGAAGGAATTGCTCTTCAGCATCATCTCGATAAAAATTATACTGATGAAGAAGCAAAAAATATAGAACGTCAAAAATGGGAACTATCCAAAAAAGCAAGGGCTGAAAAAGAAGAATCCGCTAAAATAGAAGAAGATCAAAAAGAGGTTGTAACAGAAGAGACGCAAGAAGAGACTGAAGAATCAGGAGTTGGAGAGCCTGGCCAGGAAGAAGAAAAACCTGAAGAAGAAAAAGAAGAAAAAAAGCCCGAACCAAAAGAAGAAAAATCCACAGAAAAAGAAGAATCATCTGACGAAGAATCAGATCAAGATGAAGAAGATCAAGAAAAATTGAAAGAAGATGCAGAAAAATAAATTTTATAATTCTTTTAGAGTGTTGAATTTTTTAAATTTTTCTGAAAGTCGTTAAGCAGTAATTAGAAAAAGGAGTTCGAAAATGAGTGAATATCAAGAATTCGTAGAGACGATTGCAAAGAAGTTAGTTGACCATCCTGAAGATGTAAAAGTCACTGCTGTTGACAGTGAAAAGACAATCATTCTTGAGCTGGAAGTTAATCAGGAAGATCTTGGAAAAGTTATTGGTAAATCAGGTAGAACTGCCAAAGCTGTAAGAACTTTACTGACTGCTATTTCAGCCAAACGTGGTTCTAAAAGAGTTATTCTGGAAATCATTGAGTAATATTTTTATCTGGTTAGGGTTTTTACTAACAAAATTAGTTTAATTTGTGAAACTTGATAAAAATAGATCTTTCTGAAATCTGTTAAAGGAGTAAGTCATGGAAGGTTATGACGATTTTGTTGAAATGATCGTTAAGAAGCTAGTTGATTATCCTGATGAAGTTAAAGTCACTCAGGTTGACAGTGATAAAACGATCATTCTGGAACTGGAAGTTAACAAAAGTGACTTGGGTAAAGTGATTGGCAAAAATGGCCGTACTGCCCGTGCTATTAGAACACTTTTAACAGCTTCTGCAGCCAAAAACGGTTCAAGAAAAGCACTTTTGGAAATTCTAGAAGATTAAGAGTTTTGAATAAGAGTGCTACTAAACTTGTCCGGGTAGGATTTATTCAAAAATCCCATGGTAATAAAGGACAGGTTTTAGTAAATCTTGAATCTAGTTCATTAAGTTTAAAAGATAATCTATATAAAGTATGGTTGGGAGAAAATCCCGGCCATACTAACCCTTGGAATATAGAAAAGTATCGTCAACAGGGTGAAACTGTTTATTTGAAATTACGAGAAATTAATTCCATAGAAGAAGCTGATTTTCTGAAAGGATTACAAGTTTATTTTACTGAAAAATCTTTTCAAGAGCCACCTATCCAGAGTTTAAAAGGTTATCAATTATACTCAGAACAGGGACATGCTTTTCTTGGCGAAATTCTAGAATCTGATATGAGCAATATTCAACCAGCTTTCATCATCAAAACCCTACAGGGCGATAAACTTCAAATTCCTGCTGTTCAGGAATTGATCGTATCCATTGATCATGAAAATGGCCGTGTTTATTACAATAAATTGAAAGGGCTTTTTGGTGAAGATTAGAGTTATTACAGCTTTTCCCGATATGATCCGTTCCTATTTATCAGAAAGCATGTTCAAAAAGGCTACAGAAAAGAAGCTTGTCGATTTTTCTGTCTGGAATCTTAGAGATTTTACAAGAGACAAACACAGGCAGATTGACGATTCTCCTTATGGTGGTGGTGCTGGAATGGTATTGAAACCGGAGCCTTTTTTCCGGGCCCACGATAAAATTTTGGAAAAATCTGACGATCAAAAACCGCCAGTGATTTTACCAACACCTCAAGGACGAAAACTGAGTCATGATCTCTCAGTAGAATTAACCAAATTTGATCAGATTAACTTCTTTTGTGGACATTATAAGGGCATTGACGAGCGTGTTCGACAGAATCTGGTTACTCAGGAAATCAGCATAGGTGATTATGTGCTGACCGGAGGAGAACTGCCCACCCTGGTAATTATTGATTCATTAATTCGTCACATTCCTGATGTGCTTAACAATTATGAATCCGCACAATCAGATTCTTTTACCGATCATCTCCTAGAAGGCCCTATTTATACCAAGCCCCGTGATTATCGCGGGCACAAAGTTCCTGATGTTCTTCTTTCCGGGCATCATCAAAAAATTAAAAACTGGAGAAAAGAACAAAGGATAAAAAGAACCAAAGAACGTAGGAAAGAATTGTTAGACAATAAATCTGAAAATAATCTTGTGGAGGATAAAAATGGATAAATTAGCGCAGGCTACTGCAGATCAACTAAGAGATGATATTCCCGACTTCAAAGCCGGCGATACTATTGCCGTTGACTATAAAATTCATGAAGGTGCACGGGAACGTATTCAACGTTTTCAAGGCGTTGTAATTGCAATTAAAGGTTCTGGTGTGGGAAAAACATGTACAGTTCGAAAAATTTCAAATGGAATTGGCGTAGAGCGGATTTTACCTATTAATTCACCAAAGATCAAAAAAATTAATAAAATCAGTTCCGGAAGGGTTAGAAGATCAAAACTTTATTATCTTCGTGAAAGAACTGGTAAAGCAGCCAAAATTAAAGAAATCAGGCAGTAAATTCAGCTTATAGACCAATAATTATATTAAATAATTAACCACCTCGATTTTTCTTGAGGTGGTTTTTTCGTTCACTTCTCGACGAGAATTCATTTTTTAAACTATCATCGATTCCTTATCTAGGGTAATAAAAATTGAATTTTGGTATTTTTTTAATTAAAATATAATTCATTTTATGGTTGAGGATTATGCCTTTAAACAGAATTAATTATTTTATACAATCTTTTATCGAAAAGCCGGCCGGATCAATTATTCTGAGTTATATTGGAATAATTCTCCTAGGTGCCATCTTTTTAATGCCTCCTTTTTCCAATGCTGATGGAAATTGGTTACCTTTTATAGATGCCTTGTTTACATCGACAAGTGCTATTTGTGTAACCGGTTTAATTGTGGTTGACACTGCTACGGCTTTTACTCCTGTTGGCCAAATCATTATTCTGATCCTGATTCAAATTGGAGGACTAGGAATTATGATCATTTCTTATTTCGGCACCTATATGATGCGTCGAAAGACTTCTCTAAAAGATAAAATGACTATCCAATTTTTGCTCGATGAGCAAAATACAAAAAAATTATCTTCAACTATCGTTAATATCATCAAAATCACCGTCATTTTTGAGCTAATCGGCGCAATCCTGCTCTATTTTAAATTTAGTGTTAGTCTGGGGCATTCTTCCAAAACGATTCTATTTTCATTTTTTCACTCAATTTCAGCCTTTTGTAACGCCGGCTTTGCTCTTTTTAGTGATAGTATGGAAGGATTCAAATCTAGTTTATTAATAAACGGCGTGATATCTTCTTTGATAATTTTGGGCGGCATTAGTTTTATTGTTATCACTGATGTCAAGGAACTGCTTTTCTCGACCATTGGTAACAAATTTTTTAACAAGACCCGCAAAAAAATTAAACTTAGCATTAATACCAAAGTTGTCTTAATTGCTTCCGGATTTTTGATTCTGAGTGGAATGCTTCTGATCTATGCTGTCGAACACCGCTCCAACTTAATTCAATTTGATCTTCCTACTCAATATCTGTCTGCCTTTTTTCAGTCCGTGACATTACGTACAGCCGGTTTTAATACCATCCCAATCGGACAATTACAACTGGCTACTCTATTAATTATGGTTCTTTACATGTTTATTGGAGGAGCCTCAGGCTCTACTGCCGGTGGTATTAAGGTCAATACGTTCTCTATTATTTATGCTTATATAAGGTCAATTTTCACCGGAAAGAGCCATACCATCATTCTTGATCACCATCTTAAAAAAGGACTTATAAATCGGGCTTTTTTGCTATTAGTGCTGTCACTTCTGGCTGTTTTTATCGGAACTCTTTTCCTTAGTCTGGTGGAACCTTTTAATTTTGAGCGCTTACTATTTGAAGCTACGTCAGCATTTGGCACAGTTGGCCTATCAACTGGAATAACCTTTGACCTTTCTTTGATGGGCAAGATAACCATTATTATTCTAATGTATATTGGTAGGTTGGGACCGCTAACCCTGATGATTGGATTATCCCAAAAAACTTCTCAGCAAAATATTAAATACCCAACCGGAAAAATTATGATTGGATAAAAGGAGAAATAAATCATGGCAAAAAATAAAGTCTTCGCAGTTTTTGGACTGGGTACTTTTGGTTTTGAAATTGCCACGTCCCTGGCTAGCAAAGGAGAAACTGTTATTGCAATTGATAATAATCCTGATAAAATTGAAAAAGTCAAAAACCTGATTGAGCAGGCCATTCTAATTGACAGTACAGATGAAGATGCACTCGGCAAGGCCCCTATTGAAAATATTGACACAGCGATTGTGGGGATGGGAGATGAAATCGAGGCCAGCATTCTGACCACTGCCTTGCTAAAAAAATATGGTATCCCCAATATTATTGCCCGGGCAATATCCGACATTCATAAAAAAGTACTCATGCAAGTCGGCGCCTCTCAAGTTATTAATATTGAAATTGAAGAGGGACAGCGCCTGGCAGAAGAACTAACCAATCCTGATATCATTGATACAATGGATTTGGGAAAGAATCAGATTGTGGCCTCTATTTCTGTCCCTGATCGATTCATTAAAAAATCTTTGAATGATCTGGATCTGAGAAAAAAATTCAATGTCAACATTATTTCAATCAAACGGGAAAAAACTGAGATTGATGATGTTGGGAATCCAACAACTACGGAATCGACTGTAATCCCCTCCCCTACTACCATTCTCAAAAATAATGATGTCCTCATCGTCGCTGGATCCAAGGCCGCTATCAATAAAATAAAGGATTAAATCTATGTATTTGATCAAACGCATATATCTTTTTGTATTTTTACTGCTTACCTTTTTATTTTTAATTGGTTTGGGAATTATCATTTATTTTACGGCTACCTCTGTAAATACTGGTAATGCTATTGATATGAAATTTCTCGGTGAACGAGTGCTTTTTATTGCCATTTTATTTAGTATTTTTCTCGTTTTTGCTTTTCATTATCTGGTTCGTAAAAAAGAGCAAAATATCTATGAGGAACTTGATAAAATTCGAGAATATTCCCAAAAAGGTAACATTAATAAAAATTCAATTAAAAAATTGGGCACTCTAGGCAACAAAATCATGTTGATCAATGAAAAATTATCTGATCTCAACAATAAACGTGTCGAAAAAATCACTGCTCTTTCCAAAGAGATCAATTTTCTTTATAATCTTATCGACGTTCCTGTCTTCAGTGTCAATATGAAAGGCGAAATTGACAAAGTTAGTAAAGCCTTTTTGAAAAAAATCAGTTATGATAAGCAAGAAGTAATTGATAAACCAATCAATGACCTTATTCAGGAAATCAATTTCAATTCCTTGACCCAGGAACTTGAGCAAAGTAAAATGGTGCCTTTAAAATCACCAATTATTACAGACTCTGAAAAAGAGCAAAAAGAAAAATATTTTGTTTTTTATCCAATTTTCAATATTAAAAATGTACTTTCCAATTCAATCTGTATAATGGTTGACAAAAATGAATATGAAAAATTGCAAACTACCAACCATGTGCATGACAATTCCGAAGACAAGTCCCTCTCCCCTCTTCTCAATAAATTGCTAGACCTATATAATCCATCCTAATTTGGAAGGATTTGGAGTACATTGACCGTGTCAATGTACATCTTTTATTTTTTTTATAAAATTCAGCCATTCTAATTCTGAAAAATAATTAATTTTTTAAGAAAACCTTGTAGGTCTAGCAGACCTGCAAGGTTTGGTTTGAAAAAATATCTCTGAGAAATTTTGAATTATATAATAGACAAAAAATCGAAATATTTCGCCCCTAGCGGGGCTCTAGGAGTCGGATAACTTTTTTTTCTACAAATATGTCGCCCCTCTGGGGCTTTTTGATTGAAGTCAATTAATTGATGTTTTTGCTAACAAATTTCCGCAGTAATAAATCAGAGTATAAAAAAAATATCAAGAATAGTGACTGTCTGAATAAGCATTATTTTATAATTGAAGTCAAAAACAGTTCCTTTTAATTAAAGTAGAGTATGCGTTTTGATTCTATGGGTAACACTTGCTTTTTTAAAAAGAAAACCTAAATCTTTGTGCTACGATCTAGACATTTCAGAAAATATATTTTCTAGTCTATAAACAATTTTATTGATACAATTTAAGCGGTAACTAAAATAAATCTAATCATTGCCGGGCAAAGCCTAGCCCCGCTAGGGGCGAAATATTCAATTTTCAAAACTCAACCTTGTAGTTCTAGCAGACCTGCAAGGTTTGGTTTGTGAAATAATATATCTATCTGATAATTATGGAATTATATACTAGATTTAAACCTTGCAGGTTTTGGAAACCTACAAGGTTTTTTTCTCACCATCCAATGCTCACCGGCTAAATTCATTCCTACGTCCAACCAGGGGAAGATATGTAATGACGCCTGGAATTAATTGGAAATTAATTTAGTGTGGATATGTTTTTTTTGTTAAATTGAACGCCGAATAAATGAGGAGACAAAGACCAAATGCTAAATAAAACAAATCCCACAAAATTAAAATCCTGGCGTGAGCTTCAAAACCATTATCAAGAAATCAAAACTATCCACATGCGGGATTTATTTGAAAAAGATTCCAACCGCTTTGAAAAGTTTAGCCTAGAGTTCGAACAAATTTTTCTTGACTATTCAAAAAATAGAATTACTGAACAAACCCGACAATTATTGATTGAGCTAGCCCAAGAAATGGATCTGGAATCAGCCATCGAGCAGATGTTCAGTGGCGAAAGAATCAATGAGACCGAAAATAGAGCCGTTTTGCACACTGCCTTACGCACTCCTGCTGGCAAATCTGTTTATGTTGACGGGCAGAATGTGATTCCTGCTGTTCATAAAGTATTAGATAAAATGCAAAATTTTACAAAAAGAATCCACTCAGGAGAATGGACCGGTTTTACAGGTCTGCCAATAAAAAATATTGTCAATATTGGAATCGGTGGTTCTGATCTTGGACCTGTCATGGTTACCGAAGCGCTTAAACCCTACTGGAAATCGGATATCCAGACCTATTTTGTTTCCAATATTGATGGCACCCATATCCGTGAAACTCTTAAAAACGTTGATCCCGAGACAACACTTTTTATTATCGCTTCCAAATCCTTCACCACCCAGGAAACCATGACCAATGCTCACACTGCTCGAAAATGGTTTTTGAGTAATGGTGCTAGTGAAAAGGATATTGCCCGTCATTTTGTTGCTCTTTCTACCAATAAAGAAGGTGTCTCAAAATTTGGCATTGATCCTGAAAATATGTTCGAATTCTGGAACTGGGTTGGTGGTCGCTATTCATTATGGTCGGCCATTGGGCTGTCTATAGCCTGTACAATCGGTTTTGATAATTTTGCTGATCTGCTGGCAGGCGCTCATGCAATGGATCAACATTTCAAGAATACAGAATTCGAGAATAATATTCCCGTAATTTTGGCTCTACTGGGTATCTGGTACAATAATTTTTTCAAAGCCGAATCCCATGCCATTTTACCCTATGATCAATATATGCACCGTTTTGCTGCCTATTTCCAGCAAGGTGATATGGAGAGTAATGGCAAAAATATTGACAGAGGTGGTCAACCAGTTGATTACCAGACTGGTCCCATTATCTGGGGAGAACCGGGCACAAATGGTCAACATGCTTTTTATCAGCTTATTCATCAAGGTACAAAATTGATACCCTGTGATTTTCTGGCTCCAGCCCAAAGCCACAATCCTGTCGGCGATCATCATGCCAAACTTCTG
Organism: bacterium; assembly: GCA_035312185.1. GTDB lineage: Bacteria > Fidelibacterota > UBA2242 > UBA2242 > JAFGTP01 > JAIPHI01. The sequence goes on along the minus strand of DATGCI010000285.1, from coordinate 5,979 downwards.
GCCAATTTCTTCGCCCAAACAGAAGCTCTCATGCAGGGCAAAACAGAATCCGAAGCCAAACAGGAATTGCAAGATCAGGGATTGAGTCCTGAAAAGTTCGATAAGCTCCTCCCCTACAAAACTTTTCAGGGAAATCGCCCTACCAATTCAATTCTATTCAAAAAATTGACGCCCTACACTCTAGGAAGTTTGATCGCCATGTATGAGCATAAAATTTTCACTCAGGGTGTTATCTGGAATATTTTTAGCTTTGACCAATGGGGAGTAGAACTAGGAAAACAACTGGCTGGTAAAATATTACCAGAACTAAAGAATAATAAAAAAATTACAGCCCACGATTCATCAACTAATGGATTAATCAATAAATTTAAAGACTTGCAAGATTAAAGGAGGCATTTTATGAGTAAACAAATTCTTGTTTTTCTGGCAGACGGACTAGAGGAAGTTGAAGCTATAACTCAAATTGATATTTTGCGAAGAGCTGATTTTGAAGTCACTACAATAACATTAGCTGATGAGACTGTACACGGGTCCCATGACATTGACATAATGGCTGATGAAAAAATCGATAATGTGATCATAGCAGAATATGACGCAATTGTTCTACCCGGTGGAATGCCTGGCTCTACTAACTTGCGTGGCGATGAAAGAGTTATTAATGCAGTTAAAAAGATGGATAGCAAGGATAAATTAGTAGCAGCAATATGCGCTGCTCCTATGGTTTTAGATCGAGCCGGTGTTCTTAATGGTCATAAATTCACAATCCATCCCAGTGTTGAAAATAAGGTCAAAAATGACAGTTCTGGTGAACGTACAGTAATTGATGACAATATTATCACCGGGATTGGCCCAGGCGCTGCTATTGAATTTGCCTATTGCATCGTAGAAAAATTAGCCGGAAAAGAAAAAGTGGATGAACTCAATAGCGGAATTTTTGCAAAAATATAAAAACCGGACATCCCATGAGATAGCGGATATTTTTATCCTCTTATCTACAATCTAAACCTCTCAATTACTGATCGCTCAACACCAACCGATTTTTAATATTACTGGTAGAAAAAAGTTAAATTGTTTAAATTATTAGTCATGAAAAATAAAATATAAATAAATTGGAGATTAAATGAGTAAAAGAGATGAACCAGCTGTGAATCTGGAATTAGCTAAAGAACATGGTTTATCTGAAGAGGAATATAATAGAATTCTGGAAATTCTGGAAAGAACACCGACTTTCACCGAATTGGGAATTTTTTCTGTAATGTGGAGTGAACATTGTAGTTATAAAAATTCTCTATCCATGCTAAAGACTTTGCCAATGGAAGGTAAAAATATTTTAGTTGCTGCTGGAGAAGAAAATGCCGGTTTGGTTGATATTGGCGATGGAATGGCTCTCTCCTTCAAAATCGAAAGTCATAACCATCCCTCAGCAGTGGAACCTTTTCAGGGCGCTACAACTGGTGTAGGAGGTATTCTGCGCGATGTTTTTACCATGGGTGCCCGCCCAATTGCTAATTTAAACTCCCTTCGCTTTGGCCCGCTTGAAAAAGCTCGTAATCGCTATCTATTTGAAGAAGTTGTGGCTGGAATTGGACATTATGGCAATTGTATGGGAATACCTACAGTTGGCGGCGAAGTCTATTTTGATAAAGGTTATTCAGAAAATCCACTGGTCAATGCCATGGCAATTGGTGTTGTCAAACATGATGAAACCAAAAGCGCAATTGCCAAAGGTAAAGACAATACAGTTATAATAATTGGTTCCTCTACCGGACGTGATGGAATCCATGGGGCCACTTTTGCATCTGATGAACTGGATGAAAATTCTGAGGAGGATCGTCCCAGTGTGCAGGTTGGTGATCCCTTTCAGGAAAAGAAATTACTGGAAGCCACTCTGGAACTCTGCAAAAAAGATTATGTAGTAGGTATTCAAGACATGGGAGCAGCTGGCTTCACATCATCTTCTTCTGAAATGGCAGAAAAAGGTGGCGTTGGCATGGAAATCGACCTGGACAAGGTTCCCCGCCGTGAACCAGGCATGACACCTTATGAAATTATGCTTTCCGAATCCCAGGAAAGAATGCTAATGGTCGTTAAAAAAGGTTTTGAACCTGAGGCCAAGAAGATTCTTGATAAATGGGATCTGGAATTTGCCATTGTTGGAAAGGTTATCTCCAGTGGAAATCTTGAGATCTTTGATAATGGTGAAAAAGTTGCCGACATTCCAGCTGATGTATTAGCAGGTGAACTCGAATATCAAAGGCCTACAAAAGAACCCGAATATTTAAAAGAAACCCGCCAGCTTGATCTTGAAGAGATTCCTGAACCAGAAGATTTTAATGAAGTTCTTCTCAAATTGGTTTCTTCGCCCAACATTGCTGACAAATCCTGGGTTTATAAGCAATACGATCATACAGTCCGCAGTAATACAATGGTAAAACCGGGTAGTTCTGCTGCCGTAGTACGCATTAAAGATACCAATAAAGCATTGGCCACCAGTACTGATGGAAATGGTCGCTATGTTTATCTCGATCCCTATGAAGGTGGAAAAATTGCAGTTGCTGAAGCCGCCCGTAATGTTGTCTGTGCCGGTGCTAAACCTGTAGCGATTACCAACTGTCTCAACTTTGGCAATCCCTACGATCCTGAAGTTTATTATCAATTCAAACATGCTGTTCTTGGAATTGGTGATGCCTGTCGCAAATTGAATACACCAGTAACTGGCGGAAATGTCAGTTTTTATAATCAGGCTGAAAAATCCAGAATTTTCCCCACCCCTGTGATTGGAATGGTCGGCGTTACTAACCAATTAGACGACGCTACTACAGCCTGGTTCAAGAAACCGGGCAATTTCATAATGATGTTTGGTGCTGTAAAAGGCGAACTAGGAGGCTCAGAATATTTGAAAATTATCCATGATAAAGTGGCTGGAAAATCTCCCGAGCTCAACCTGGATTTTGAAAAACGCATCCAAAAAGCCTGTCTGGCTGGTATTCGCAGACGAATAATAAACTCTGCCATTGATATTTCTGACGGTGGGTTTGCAACTGCTGTTGCTGAAGCCTGTATTCTTAATAAAGAAAAAAATATTGGAGCAGAGATCCATTTTTCAGAAAAAATCAGAAATGATGAACTTTTATTTAGTGAAACACAATCAGTCATAATTGTGACCATTGATGATGATAAATTGCTTGAAATTGAGAAAATATCATCCCGCTATTCTGTACCCTGTACTACAGTTGGAAAGGTTACCGATGATGGCCGCTTAAAAATAAATAATGAAATTGATATTGAAGTCGAAAAATTGCGCAAAGCTTATACCGAGACAATTCCAAATATCATGAGTGGGAAACAATCCTAATTGCCATTACGGAATAAGCGCAATCATAAAATTGTGTGAGCTATTTAACATTTTAGTTGTCTGTTAATCCTTACATTGTATAAAAACGGAGGGATTTATGAAAAGGAAAATAATTTTTCAATTTTTGATCAGTTTTTTAATCATTTCCGGTCTAATGATCGCTAATACGCCGGATTCAAGTACAGTTTTGGCTTCTAATAATAGTTTACCGGAAACTGCTCAAGACGAGGAAGCACCTGCCAATCAGGAGACGCAAGAAGGCCAACAAGAACAGGGCGGCACCCAATTCGGTATGGGCGCTGGTGTAGGCTCAGTTACAATTAATGGTAAAATATACAACCAGATCAGTCTGAGACCGGAAGTTACTATGGGTAAACTGGGCATTGGTCTGGATGTTTATTTTTATATTGATGAAAATGGTAATATTCGTGAAGAGGACTGGAATGAATTTTCCGATTACTTAAAAAAGATCTACTATGTTCGCTGGGGCCATCCTGGTGATCCATTTTTTATGAAAGCCGGTGCTCTTGATCAGGTTACCCTCGGGTATGGCATCTTGATGGACGGCTATACTAATACTGCCCGTTATCCTCAGGAACGCAAAATCGGTGTCCACACCGGCATGAACATGGGCAATCTAGGCTGGCAGGCCTTCATGGCGGACATTAATGAAATAAGCGGCCCCGGACTTGTTGGTGGTCGAGTAACCTACCAGCCCTTTGATAAAATTGGATTGAAGATCGGTGGCACCGCTGTAATTGATGTTGATCCCTATCAAGGTCTAAATGATGATGACGATGATGGCGTTGCTAATCCTCTCGATATTTATGATGGTTCCGATGACAATCAGGTTATTGATTCTATTAAAACGGTTTTAAGTCCATCTCAGCGGGATTATTTCAGAGAGGCTGGTATCAATATTCCCGATTCGGCTATTTTAAATAGTGGAGTCACTACAATTGGTGATATGGACAGAAAACCTGCCGGTGCTTTTGCTATTGATGCCGGAATGCCTGTTTTTCAGAATAAAGTATTTAAATTTGATGTTTATGGTCAGGCTGCTCAATTCTTACCCAATAAACGCTATTATTACAATTATGAAACCGGCGATTCCACAAAATTTACTCCCGGATGGGGATTTTCCTTTCCTGGCGTTAGAGCCAATATTCTGAAATTCATTACAGCAAAAGTCGAGTATCGCTACGCAAGCAAACATTTTCTATTCAGTTTCTGGGATAGAAACTATGATTTTGAAAGAACCCTGGTCAGAAATAATAATATTTACACAAAACAGCAGATGCGCCTCTATCAGAATAAAGTTCTCAAAGGCGTTTTTGGATCAGTGCGAGCCGATATGTTCAACCTTTTAACTCTGGAAAGTCGTTATCAACATATGACTTCCGGTGATTATAAAATCCGTAGTTTTCAATCTTCTCTTTCTCTCAATCCTCAGCGGGTTCCAAAACTAGCTGAAGCAACAGCCTTTTATCAGCGTAATAATGATGAAAATCCCTTTGATTTTGCCAATCCGTCAGAAAATACTTTACTGGGTTACAGAATTGGACTGGAAATGGGAGAAGGTGCTGTGCTTTATTATGTATTTCAAAAATCCTATCAGGATATAAATGGCGATGGATCGATTTCACCTGATAATGAATCGATTACAATCAATACTATTGAAACTGGTATTAATTTCTAAGTTAATTCTTTAAATTTCAGATATATAGATAAAGTGGTGGTGAATATTTGCCGCCACTTTTAATTTTCAAATCTATATATAAATCTAGTGATTTTTCTATCCCATATTTTTTAATTTTATGTTTTCATCTAATTTTATACCGACTTTTACAAAGTAAGTCTAATTAACTATTATTTAAAAGTTTCTGGTTATGAACACAAATCTAATAATCTTTGGAATAATTGTATTCATTATAGAAAACATTGTAACGGTAATCTCAATTTTTGAAAGCGAATACCGGGCTGCAAAACGTTCCATAATTTTATCTATCTTGCTGGCAACTCCTTTCATTGTCCTGGGATCGATCAATTTTCCATACCGAAATTTGCTAGGTTATGGAATCATTATTCTAAGTGGTATTTCTTTTATTTATCTATTTATCCCGCGTCCCCACAATAATAAAGACCCATATAAAAAACCAAATAGCCGCATTGATGAACGTGATACAATGTTTTCTCGTGATCATCTGGTCAAAGAAACAGATTATTACCACAATTACTATGCTAAAAATCCCGATAAAAAAACTATTGACGACAAAATTCGCAACAATCCAGGACTACTTTCAGAATCATCAAAATATTATAAAAAGCACTGGTTTTCAGCTACCCAAACCAACTTTAATCTTGTCAAAAAATTAAGATCTCAGGTCAATGGTGAAATCAGCAATAAGAAAATCAAATCCTCGGCGCAATCCAATACTAATTACCTAAAAAGCTGGCTAAAAGAACTGGGAGTGATCGCTACCGGAGTTACGACTTTAAAAGATTACCATATCTATTCTCATGGTGGTCGCGATCAGCGCTATGGTAAAAAATTCGAGAAGAATTATCAATATGCAATTGCTTTTACTGTGCCAATGGATTTTGGCCTTGTCAAAAGCGCCCCT
>DATGCI010000284.1:0-2295 GCA_035312185.1 bacterium | reverse complement strand
GCCACTCCAGCCATCAAAACTTTTCACAACCACTCGATAGTAAGCGCCTTCCTGCAGCCGCCCTGGTTCTTTAATAATACCTAATAGCTGAATTTTGATTATATTTTGATAATTGTAACTAAGCCAGTCCAACTTTTCGTTGAGTGCTTTCTCCAATATTTTTTGGGTAATGTCAAAACTAGCCAGAGATTCCGAACCACTGTAACTGTTAATTTTAACTTCAAAACTTATCTGATCGTGTTTATCTTCGTCACCGGGTTGGTGCCAGATAATATAATCTTGAGGCTTTAGAATCTCTTCATTGGACGGAGTCAACAGAGAAGCAGCCTGAGGCGGATGGTTGCCAGTATTAGCGATCAATTTTCCAATCTGATCACTCTCTCTCCGAGCATTATACTCATCAACTGCAATAATTTTCCAGAAATAAAGCTGGTGGTTCTCAATCTCGTCAAAATTATAGATTGTATCTTTTGCCGATATTTTTTTATTGATAACTGTACGGTGAAAGGCGCTGTCAATTGCAATTTCAACATAATAATTTTCTATTCTGCCGCCAAATTCGGCTTCTGCATCCCGGGCTGCCTTCCATTCTAGTTCTACCTTTGTGGTGGCGAGAGTATCCTCAACTGGGATCAAATTAAAACTAAGAGGTGGATCATTGCGACGGTTAACATAAAACCGCAGAGAATCTGCTTTCGAATAACTCACACCGTCAAAAGCTTGGATAGAGGCTGTAAATTGACCATTTTCCTGCCATTTTCTAATTAGGTAAACCTTGAGGGTATCATTCTGTGATGCTGGGTGAAAAAGTGTATCTACAACTAAAGCATTCTGAGCATTATTTCTAACTTTAAGGCGGTATGAAATTTTCGTACGCTGAATCTGCTGATCTCTGGAAGGATGAAACCGAAAGTCCACACTATCACTGGTGAAGATTGTTTCCTGTTGGTTAAAAAATCGGGAGCCATCGGGTGGAGTATTAATAGTGAAAAACAGAGTGTCGGCCTTAGACCAACCTAGGTTAGGATGGCGGGCTTCAATTATAAATATATATTTATGACCGGGAACCAGCTTGTTTTTAGATGGAGTATCAAAATATTTGCGCGAAGTTTGTTTGAATGTCTCGCTAATCAGCACAGAATCCTGTTCAGCACGCCTAGCTAGCAACTTAATTTTAAGCCGATAATTGACCGAAGTAGTAGAATAGCCCCAGATAAAAGTCGGCAAAGTTGAAACACATTGACCAGAATCTTGTTCGCCGTCAAGACGGAGCCTAATAATAGCAAAATTATCCTGAGGCCAGGCAACTGTAAATCCTGCTGCCAGAAAAATAATTATCAGGGAAATATAATATTTTGCTGTTTTCAAATTCATATTATAATAGCCGGGACTCGCTTAATTTTATGATCCTGATAAATGATAATTGGTGCTCCTTTGATAAAACTTGTGAACATATTGAATTGAGTTTTGCAAATTCATTAAGCCATGGCTTAACTCCGTTCACCATGATTATATAAATTCTACTTTTCGATACTTTTATTTACTATTTTTTCATAGAGGTGATCAACTTTTTTGCGTAATTTCTTCAGAGACCCATTGTTTTCAATAACATAGGAGGCTAGTTTTTTCTTCTCTTCTTCCGGCATCTGCAATTCTATCCGTTTTTCAATCTGCTTTCTGGTCAGATTGCCCCGCTCAAGAGCACGTTTTATGCGAACATGACGGTCTGTAAAGATCAACAGAGAGTAGTCTACCAGTTTTTCAAAATCGCTTTCGAATAAAAGCGGCACATCAGCAACTACAATCTGGTTTTTAGCCTTCTTTTTAGCAACAAAATCCTGAAACCGGTTCCTGACTCGGGGATGAATTAGGCTGTTGAGAATGGATTGGTTGGAGCGCGAAGAAAAAGCCGCTTTTGCCAATTTTATTTTGTCCAGTCCCTTTTCCGTGATTATCTCCGGACCGAATTCCTGAGCAAGCTTTTCCCACAAATCAGGAGAGTTAAAGAGAATATCTTTGGCCTCTTTATCGGCATCAAAAACAGGGCAGCCCTTTTCCTGTAAAAACAGGGAGGCTGTTGTTTTGCCTGAAGCTAGACCACCCGTTATTCCTATCTTTGTCACTTTTATCCTAGAAAATTCATTAGAATTCATTTTATACCCTTCGGACCGAATGAGCTCTTCTAGTTTTTGGGAATTGACCTAAAAATTATGCATGACAACATTAGGTTGAATTTTGCAACAGATAGCACAATAAATCACTATTTATAATAAAATCCAAACAATTTTCGAAGCC
>DATGCI010000283.1:0-3949 GCA_035312185.1 bacterium | reverse complement strand
ACCTTTTAGGTCGTCGCGAGGGTCAGGTTCGGTATAACCTTTTTCTTGAGCCTGCTTCACAATCTGGCTGAAATTTTTATCGGCTGTAAAATTATTAAAAATATAGCTGATTGTACCGGAAAGGATAGCTTCCAATTTGATTATCTCATCACCAGAATCCAGCAAACTTTTGATAGTATCTATAATTGGCAATCCAGCACCGGCAGTAGTTTCATAAAGATAATGAACATTATACTTATCAGCAAGGTGATGTAATTTTTGATAATATTTATAGGAACCAGTATTGGCAATTTTATTGGCTGTCACAATTGATATACGTTTTTTCAAAGCAGATTCATAGAGCTTGCCGATCTCCGGGCTGGCAGTACAATCAACCAGCACACAATCGGTGAGATTCAGCTTGTTTACCCTCTCAATTATTTCCGGTATATTGACTTCAGTTTCACTGTTTTCTAGATTTTCACGCCAGTTGTCAAGGCTCAGTCCGGCTGGCTCCATTATCATTTTTTTGGAATTGGTTATGGCAATAACGCGAATATCAAGATTTTGTTTTTGCAAGAGCTGATCGTGATTATCTTCAATTTGCTGGAGCAATTCTGTGCCAATTACGCCACAGCCGATCTGTATTAAATTTACCCGGGTGATTTCAGAGAAAAATTCATCATGAATGGCGCGTAGAGCCCGCACCTCATCTTTTCGATTGATTACAACTGAAATATTAAGTTCTGAGGAGCCCTGGGCTATTGCTACAACATTAACCCGTTTTTCTCCCAGTGAATTGAAAATCCGTCCGGCAACCCCTGGAGTTTTTTTCATCTTTTCACCAACAACAGCAATTACAGAATAATTATTTTCAATAGATATGCTGTCCACCATTTTAGCCTGAATTTCCAGTGAAAACTCTTCAGTCAGAGCCTGTTTAGCCTGGTGAGCTGATTCAGGAGAAATCGCAACGCAGATAGATTGCTCAGAGCTAGCCTGACTGATCAGAATTACATTGATATTGGCTTGAGCCAGAGTGCTGAAAACTCGTGCTGAAATGCCTTTGACTCCTACCATTCCACTGCCTTTGATTGTAATCAGCGCAATCTCATCAATTGAGGTGATACCTTTAGCAAAATTTTTCAGAGGTGCGCTTTTGGAACTTATTAAAGTCCCGGGGAAATCAAGATCAAAGGTGTTTTTGATTCTAATTGGTATTTTTTTATCACGAGCCGGTTGAATAGCTGGTGAAAGCAGAACCCGGGCGCCAAAATAAGACAATTCTAGAGCTTCATTGTAGCTCAAAGATGTCAAACTAAAAGCGTCCGGAACTTTGCCGGGGTCGGCGCTCATAAAGCCATTTACATCGGTCCAGATTTGAACCTCATCAGCCTCCAGTACTGAACCTATATAAGTAGCAGAAAGGTCGGAGCCGCCTCGACCGAGTGTAGTGATTTTTCCCTTCGGTGTGCGACCGGTAAAGCCCGGCACAACTCGAATAGCACCATCATTTTTAATTTTATTATGAATGGCTTGCTCTGATAATTCAAAATTAATTCCAGCCCCATTATGAAGGTCGTTGGTTATTATGATTTCACCACTATCTAGATATTCAGAGCTGATACCTGTTTTTTTAAGATAGGCGGTTAATATTTTTGCAGATAATTTTTCACCGAAACTGAGAACCAGATCAGAGGTGCGGGGAGTAAATTCTTTCAATAGAAAAATGCCATTGGCAATACTATCCAGCTGCGTAAAAATTCGGGTAATTTCTCGCTGAATTTCGTTTTCCAGTTCATCGAGCAAATTATTGCAAACTATACGGTGGCGATTGGCCACATTTTCGAGAACGCGCTGGTAGGCCTGGTCACCCTGCTCGGCTAATTTTCCAGCTTCAATTAAATTGTCAGTTACACCACCAAGTGCTGAGACTACCACAACTCTGCAATCTTGTGTGTCTTGTATTATTTTAGCAACTTTCTGAATTTGTTTTGTGCCGGCTACCGACGTACCGCCGAATTTAAGTACTTTCATAGAACTTGCTCACCTATTGTTTTCGTCTTTGTATAATTGGTCTGCTTTGTCAGCAGAGATTTTGATGCCTTTGATCATGGCCGAACTAAAACCGGCATGTTCCATTTGGTTTAACCCGGAAATTGTGCAACCACGGGGAGTTGTAACCCGATCAATTTCCGATTCAGGATGGCTGGAAAAACTGGTTAAGAGAGAAGCAGCACCTCGAGCAGTATGAGCAGCAATTTTCAAAGCATCCTCTGCATGAAAGCCAATTTCAATTCCGCCCTGCGAAGCTGCTCGAATTGCCCGTAGAAAAAAGGCAATTCCACAGGCTCCCAATGAAGTGGCACCAGCCATCTGCTCTTCTTTTATGATCAGTGTCTCGCCCACTGCAGAAAAAATGCTTTCGGCAGTTTGCAGACTTTTTTCACCGGATTGTAAGCCAGCCAGACAGGTCATAGATTCACCAATCTGGATAGCAGTATTGGGCATGGCCCGAATGATATTTATGGGCTTATTTATCTGCTTTTGAATTTGGGCTATGCTCAAGCCGGATACTACAGAAATTAAAATGTGCCGCTTTGGCTCCAGAATCGAAGCAATTTCTTGCATAACGCCCTCTGCTTGATGCGGCTCAACACAGAGAATAATTGTATCAGAATTCTTGACTGCCATTCCATTGTCAGCAGTTATTCGAAAGCCTTCTTTTTTAAAGGGCTCTAATTTTTCTATCGTTCTTCTGGTCAAGTATATATCTGCTTTGTTAAATTGTCCCGATTTTCCCAATCCTTTAGCCAGTGCTGAGCCAATATTTCCTGTTCCTAGAATAGCAATTTTTTTATTAGCCTGCATATTTTTTCACCTTCTACTCAACCAATCCTGCCTTTACTTCCGCAAATCAGGATAAATTATGGATAATTATTTAAATTTTCAGTAAAACTATACAACCGGCTTGCTTTTTATCCTGGTTTTTCGTTTTTCCAGAGGAGTATAATCTTTTCTTGAGGTAACATTGTTATAAGCCGGGCGGATAATTCGTTTGGAGCTATGATTGATCTCTTCCAGTCGATGAGCACACCAGCCGGCCATTCGAGCCATCGAAAAAATGGGGGTGAAAATTTCTCTGGAAAGTCCAATATTGGAATATACAAACCCGGAATAGAAGTCAACATTAGCACATAATATTTTATCGCGGCCCTTGTATTCTGCAAAAACTTTTGGAACCACCTCTTCAAGATTTTTGTAAAGGGTAAATTCTTTTTCTTTACCTTTGGCTTGAGCCAGTTCACTAGCCTTTTCTCTCAATAGTTGTGCCCGTGGATCAGAAAGGGTGTAAACAGCATGTCCAAATCCATATATTTTGCCATAGCCATCAAAAACCTCTTTCTTCAGTATCTTGAGAATATAATCGGCAATTTCCTGTTTATCAGTCCAGTCTTCGATGTTTTCTTTGAGATGATCCATCATCTCCATGACTTTTTTATTTGCACCGCCATGGTAAATGCCTTTTAAACTACCAATAGCCGCAGAAATTGCAGCGTAGGTATCAGTTCCCGCCGAACTTACAACCCTGGTTGTGAAGGTCGAATTATTACCACCGCCATGTTCGGCATGTAGTACGAGAGCCAGGTCTAGAATTTCAGCCTCCAGCTGGGTGTATTTCTCGCCTTTTAACATATACAGAAAATTTTCAGCAGTAGTTAGGTCTTTTCTGGGATTTCGAATAGATAAAGTAGCATTTTGAAAGGAATGGCGGGCTGCATTTATAGAGTAAGCCAGAATAGCGGGATATTTAGCCACCAGATCAAAGATCTGAATAACGACATTTTCCTCCGACCGGTCTTCTGGCTTTTCATCCAGTGTATATAATGTGAGCACTTCCCTGGAAAGCAAGTTCATTAAATTCTGCTCAGGAATAGTCCGCTCGGTCATTAGAATGCTTTTCTTAAAT
>DATGCI010000282.1:0-2541 GCA_035312185.1 bacterium | reverse complement strand
TATAATGGTCGCGCTCAAGTATTTTTAGAGATCGGTGAAATTTCTAAAGCTTGTGAAGATTGGCAAAAGATGAATGAGACAAATAGCCGAATGGCTCGACAAGAACTGAGAAGGTATTGCGAGTGAGGAGAAGGGGGAATTGACAAGATTTCTTACTTTTGCTATAAATAGGTTGGGAATTGAAAAAAATAGAAAACTGGAAAAGAAAACTCGAAAAGAAAAACCTATTAGCAAAAGGAGTTGAGACTTTTATCACCCCCCTGCTTAAGCAAAGGGAACGAAAAATGCGTTTGCGTTACCGGGGAGAGGGAGAGTATCCACCTACATTTATCATTGGTGCTCCAAGATCAGGATCAACACTATTGTATCAAACGTTAGTAAACACTCAATTCTTCATTTATATAAATAACTTCACACACATTTTTGCCTCCTGCCTTTTTACTGGCTTTGAATTATATCATTCATTTCATAAGAAAGAAAAAGAAGTAAATTACACCTCAAATTACGGTGACACTCAAAAAACAGGCTGGCAGGGACCAAGTGAATGTGCGAGGTTTTGGTATTATTATTTCCCAAAAAGCTCTTCTGAACCTCTAGTGGAAAATATACTTTCAGAAAAGGGCGAGGCATTTTATGTTGATTATATAAATGGTCTGAGCAATAAATACGGCAAGCCATTTTTATTTAAGAATCTTTCGGTGGGTTCTAGAATTCCAGTAATTGAGAATTTATTTCAAAATGCAAGATATGTGGTTATTGAACGTGATTGGTATTATAACGCACAATCCATATACCTTGCTCGCAAAAAAAAAGGCATCTCTGCAGATGAATGGTGGAGTTTGAAACCAAGAGGATTTGAGCAGTTGCTTGGAGAAAGTCAAGAAAAAATAGCTGTACGTCAAGTTAAAGATACCAGAAGTCAAGTAGAAGCAGATTTAAAGAGGGTATCTTCTGAGCGAAAAATTAAAGTCAGTTATGAAAGCTTAGTTAAAGCTCCCAGAGAAACATTAGGTTTGATTAAAGAAAAGTTCGACTTGGGCAACCATTCTTTAGAAATGCTTCCTCAAGAATTCCCCAATGGAAATAAAGTAAAGGTATCTCTGAGAACAGAACAGAGATTAATTCAGGAGATTAAAAAGGCATCCTCATAATGCGAGAAATATCAAACGATAAAAATTTATATATTGGATTTTGTGAAAACCACGAAGTGCCACTATTTGCCGAACCATGGTGGCTTGACATAGTCACTGAGGGCGAATGGCAAGTGCTTTTATCACTAAAAGGAAATAATATTGAAGCTAGTTGGGTTTATTTCCAAAGGAAAAAATTTGGACTTTCTTACATAGGAATGCCTAAATTCTCACCTTACCAAGGTCCATTCATTAATTACCCTGATCAGCAAAAAAAATCCAGACGGATTGCTTTTGAAAAGGAAGTGCTCACCTACCTTATAGATCATATGCCAAATTTCGCATATTTTAATCAACGATTTAGTCCAGAATTTTCAAATTGGCTTCCATTATATTGGAAGGGTTTTGAACAAACAACTCGATATACATATGTCTTACCTGACATTTCCGACCCATCTCATTTGTGGGATAGTTTGCAGTCTCGGCTCAGAAGAGCGATTCGGAAAGCAAAAAATCGCTATAATTTAAGTGTTGAAGAAAGCACGAAACCCGAAGAGTTTCACAGGCTACATGAAATGACCTATGAGCGTCAAAATAAAGAAGTCCCATGCTCTCTTCAGTTTTTTAGTAAACTTTATCATACTGCAAAAGATTTAGGAAGGGGAGAAATCCTTTTGGCATATGACCAGGACGGCGATATTCATGCTGGCGTTTTTATAGTTTGGGATAAGAGGACAGCATATTACTTAATGGGAGGAGCTGACCCCTCATTGCGAAATAGCGGAGCATCCTCTTTGCTTCTTTGGGAGGCAATAAACCGCCAATCAGGCAAACGCGAAGCTTTTGATTTTGAAGGAAGTATGATTGAATCTATTGAAAAAATATTTCGGTCATTTGGAGCGGAACAAACACCCTATTATAGGATAAGAAAAACCTTAGGCGTACTCAGTCCCCTGAAATTGTTCATTAATTGAAGGATGTGATTAAGTATATTTTACTTAGCAATTCGCAAAGAGTCCAAAGGGCTATAAAGTACACATTGGATCATTTTGAAAGAGATTATAATCTATATTTTAAGGCAGTATCATCTCTAGAAGAAAGTGATATTTCAATTGGTCCTCAACAGGGATGTGATTTTACTTTATCACAAAAGTTTACTTCTTATTTAAAGAATAATGACTTTGCGTCTCCTATAAACTTCTCAAAAACCAATAGACCAATTTTCCTTAATGTTTGTGGAGGTGAAGACTTTCTTTTCTCATCTTTTTATCTTCTAAGCGGCATGCAGGAGTGGGTGTCTGATAAGAGAGATAAATGGGGTCGATTTCCTTATACTGGCAGCCTTCAAGAGGAATATGGAGAGGCTCAGGAGGCATGGGTCGACCAATTTTTTGAGCAGATATATATCAAA
>DATGCI010000281.1:0-16196 GCA_035312185.1 bacterium | reverse complement strand
TGAATTGAATCTGAATGATTCTATCGATATCGATCCTAATACCGATCTGGATGGCTGGGCCAGTTCCCTCCACCTTGGCTTTCAGGATCCATCAGGTGAAGATGCAGAACTGCTGATGGTCGATATTAAAGTTGATTCTTCTTCTCCCAATACTTATTATGCTCCTATCAATTTTACAGGTGGATATTGCGGAATCCAGGATATTGGCGACCGGCGAACACTGCATTTTTCGCTGTGGGATTATGTAGATGGGGATCAGCGGGCTGTTCCGGAGGAGGCTGCTGCTCGAATTTTATGGCGAGGCTATAATGTAGAGGGAAGTGCTTTTGGTGGTGAGGGCACGGGTATAAAAACCTGGAAAGAGTACAACTGGAAAAACGATCAACCTTATCGATTAGCTGTCAAAATGCGGCCAGTAACTGTAGATACTTTTCCCGGTTCTACTCGTGATTATTGGGTGTTGGACTTTGAAACTGGAGAATGGATGCATATTGCCACTCTATGGCGAGCTGCAAATCCAGAATCAGGAGAACTGGAAACTGATCTGGGTGAAGTCTTTGCTTTTGTAGAAGACTGGGCTGCTACCGCCGAATGGCACCGCTCCTGCTATGTTTATAATGCTCGAAAAAGGTATACCTCCGGTGGCTGGCACGCTTATGAACAGGCCTATTATAACGTTAATGATAATGAGAATAATCCTTTCACTGCTGACGGCCATGATCCCAATACTCAGGCCGAAATCAGAGAAGAAAACAAAATCTGGCTGGCAACAGGCGGTGATTTTATTCCGGAAGATAGAGCACCTAGCGGTACTGTATTCAATTTTACACCTAACAATAATTCTGACCCTGAATCACCAGGATTGACAGACATAAATTATGATATTATTGATGATTCTACTGTAAATATTAGCTGGGCCTATGAAAAATCGGAATGGGCCGCTCAGGAATATTTTGATGTCAGAATTTATGCCGATCAAAATATGGATAGTCTGGTTTATAAAACAGGTCCTATGTATCCCCATGATTACGAGGATCAGCAAACTGAAAAAAATAGCGCTCGTCAATACGAAGTCTCTAATCCAAAATTAAAATTTAGTCATAATGACTATTATTTGAGATTAGTAACTAGCACAATTTTTGGAATTAACTGCTGGAATAACGATGCTCTAAAACTATCTACTACAAAAGTTGCTGAAAAAGAGGTAACTCGTCCTGATAAAATTGAATTACTGAAAAATTATCCCAACCCTTTCAATCCTGAAACCCGAATATCTTATCAACTACCTAAGGCTATGAAAATCAGCCTAAAAATTTACAACCTGGAAGGCAAACTGATCAGGACTTTGGTTAATGGACATAAGCAGAGCGGCTTTCATACTCAACTTTGGAAGGGGCATGATGATCAGGGAAAACGGGTCAATTCCGGTTACTATTTTTATAGATTGAAGGCCAATGGTCAGGTTTTCACTCGTAAAATGATTTTAGTAAAATAGTAAACAGAATAAGGAAAGAAAGATGTAAAGGTGAATTGACTAAATAATTAATCATTAATTTATATTCTAAAGGCTTTTTGATGAGAAAATTAAAATACCTTTTATCAATTATTTTAGCAGTAAGTATATTTGTATTGAGTTGTGATAAAAGGGATGAAGATCTGATCTACAAAGATCCTAGCCAGCCTATAGAAAAACGGGTTCAGGATCTTTTATCAAGAATGACACTTGAGGAAAAAATTGCCCAGATGTCAGAAGTTGGCTGTGATGATATGATCCAGGACAATCTTGTGAAATCAGCCCTTATTTCGGAGAAAGTCCTGCAGAGAGGCATTGGTACCATTCATGGTTTCACTCTTTCATCCAGGGAGTATGCCAAAATTTCTAATAGAATTCAGAAAGATTTATTAGAAAAGTCCAGGCTGGGAATTCCGGCTTTATTTATAGGGGAAGGCCTGCATGGAATGGTTCAGGACGGAGCCACGATTTTCCCTCAGGCAATTGGAATGGGTAGTACCTGGAATTCTGATCTAATTCGACAGGTTGGCAAGACTATTCATAAAGAAGCCCGTGCAGTGGGGATGAATCAGGTTCTTTCTCCTGTCCTGGATATAGCCCGGGAACTTCGCTGGGGAAGAGTGGAAGAGACCTATGGCGAAGATCCTTATCTGGTGGGGAGAATGGCAAAGGCTTTTATTACAGGACTGCAAAAAGGTAATAAAAGCAAACCAACTATTGCATCTACAGCCAAACATTTTATTGGTTATTCCGAGCCTCGCGGTGGTTTAAATCTGGCTTCTTCACCAGGTGGTAATCATACTCTTTTTAATATCCATCTACCTCCCTTTAAAACTGCTATTCAAGAGGCCAATGTATTATCGGTTATGAATTCCTATAATTCTTATGACGGAAATCCCGTGGCTACTAATGAAAAATTGTTAACCGGCTTATTGCGCGATCAGTGGGGTTTTCAGGGCTATGTTTATTCTGATTGGGGTAGTATTCATATGTTGCACTCTTTTCATAAAGTTGCTCCTTCACTTGCCAATGCCGGTAAACAGGCAGTGGAAGCCGGAGTTGACCTGGAAGCACCAGGACCATCCTGCTATCAGCATCTTGATAGCCTTGTAGAGAATAATATTGTTAGTGAATCTACAATTGATACTGCGGTTGCCCGCATTTTAAAGACAAAATTTAGAATCGGTCTGTTTGAAAATCCTTTTGTGGATACAAGTGCTATTGATGATAAAATTCATACTGAACAACATGTAAAACTTTCCAAAAAAGTGGCTGATGAAAGCCTGGTCTTATTAAAAAATGAAAATGATCTTTTGCCGCTTGGTGACGATATAAAATCAGTTGCTTTAATTGGGCCCAATGCTGATCAAGTTCAGTTTGGTGATTATACCTGGTCTAGAAAAAATAAGTATGGTATTACTGTTCGGGGAGGACTTGAGCAGTTAAAAGGCAATCAATTAGAAATCGATTATGCCAAAGGCTGCGATCTGACTTCTCTTGATAAAAGTGGTATTCCAGAGGCAGTGCAAAAAGCTAAAACCAGCGATGTTGCTATTGTTTGTATTGGTACTGCCAGCGCCTCTCTGGCTAGAGACTACTCCAATTCTACCAGTGGAGAAGGATTTGATCTATCCGATACTGATCCTACAGGAGTTCAGCGAGAATTAGTACAACAGATTTACAAGACAGGCACTCCGACAATTGTCGTCCTGATTCAGGGCAAGCCCTTTTCCATTCCCTGGATGAAGAAAAATGTACCAGCAATTCTGGAAGCCTGGTATCCCGGTGAACAGGGTGGCCTGTCAATTGCTGAAGCTCTATTTGGCAAAGTCAACCCTTCCGGACGTTTACCCGTCTCTTTTCCTAAAAGCGTTGGCCATCTGCCCTGTTATTATAATTATTTGCCAACGGATAAAGGCTATTACAGAAGTCCAGGTCAATATGGTGATCCAGGCAGAGATTATGTTTTTTCTAAACCTGAACCACTTTGGCCCTTTGGCTTTGGGCTCAGTTATACAGAATTTGAGTATAAAAATATTGAAGTTTCTGATACAACCATTAATTCTGATGGCCAGATCAATATTTCTGTAACTGTTGAGAATACAGGTAATCTCAGGGGAAAAGAGACTGTCCAGTTATACATTCGGGATAAATATGGCTCGATTGTACGTCCTGTCAAAGAGCTCAAAGATTTTCAAAAGATTGCCCTCAAGCCCGGCCAAAGTAAGACAATTACTTTCCAGCAAAATATTAATGATTGGGGCTATTATAATAATCAGGGGGAATATTTGCTGGAGCCGGGCTATTTTGAAGTTATGATCGGCCGTAATTCTAGGGCTATTGAGCATAGCAAAACAGTTAAATATTTACCTTGAAGTAGAGGGACTCGATAGCAGAAAGGAATTGGATGCAGAAAAAAATAGTACTGGCTATGGTGATTTTGACCTTATTTGGTCAATTATTTCCAGCCAGTAATAGCATAATTAGAGAGAAAATGCGATCTTTTCGAACCTATGGCTATGGAGACCCCAATCCAGTTGCTGAAATTAATAAGATTTATCCCTACTATCGTTTTGATGGATATACCCGCCACAGTAGTCAGAGAAAATGGAAAGTGGTCATTCTTGAAAATGATTTTATCAAAGTGCTAATCGCTCCCGAAATTGGGGGTAAGATTCTGGGGGCAATTGATAAAAGCACGGGAAAAGAGTTTATCTATTTTAATAAAGTAGTCAAGTTTCGGGACATTGCTATGCGAGGCCCCTGGACTTCAGGCGGCATTGAATTCAATTTCGGTACCATTGGGCATGCTCCTACAACCTCCAGTCCTGTTGATTACAAATTGGAAAATAATTCGGATGGAAGTGTTAGCTGTACTTTGGGAGCGACTGATCTGCCTTCCAAAACAAAATGGCGAGTAGTAGTCAAACTGGAAAAGGATAAATCCTATTTTGAAACCAAAGTATTGTGGTACAATCCAACCAACCAGAACACATCTCTTTATCACTGGATGAATGCTGCCGCTAAAGCTGCTCATGATCTGAAATTTTACTATCCCGGCCAGACTCATATTGATCATTCCGGAAATGCTTTTGATTGGCCTGTAAGTAGCGAGGGCATTGAGCTTTCTTATTACAGAAATAATGATTTTGGTGGAAGCAAATCCTATCATGTTCTAGGGTCTTACACTGATTATTGGGGTGGTTATTATCAGGATGAAGACCGAGGGTTTGGTCACTTTTCTAATTATACTGATAAACCGGGTAAAAAGGTCTGGATCTGGGCCTTATCTCGTTCTGGCGCTATCTGGGAAGACCTGTTAACTGATTCTGATCTGGGCAATACTCAGTATGTGGAAATACAATCTGGTCTGTTATTTAATCAGGCAGGAGGACATTCTACAAAGTCACCCTTTAAACATCAATTTTTATACCCTGGGCAGGTGGAACAAGTTAGTGAATACTGGTTTCCTGTTAATGGAATTGGAGGTATAACTTATGCTAATCGATTCGTCTCTTTGAATGTTGCAAGGTCTGACGAAAATCTGGTTGTCAAATTTTGCGCCAATCAATTTATTAATGATAGTTTGAAAATTAGCAGCAATAACAAAATAGTTCACTCTCAGGCTCTGAAAATGGCTCCCACACAATCGAAAGTAGTGATTGTTGAAGATTTTGCAAGGCAACATTATGAAATAAAAATTGGTCAGGACCTTTTAAACTATTCATCAAATTACACTGAGGAGCGCAAACTCTCTCGACCTGTTGAAAAAAATAAGGATTTCGATTGGAATTCCCAGTATGGCTTGCTAATAAAAGCCAGGGAATATGCCCGCCAAAGAAATTACCAACAGGCTTTAAATACAGTAGAAAAATGCCTTGAACTTGATTCTAATTACAATCCTGCTTTGAATCTGGCTGGAGCATTGTATTACAGGAAAATGCAATATCAGGAAGCTTTACATAAGCTAAGAAAGTCTCTGGAAAATAATACCTACGACCCTGAAGCCAATTTTTATTACGGCAACATTCATAAGAAATTGGGAAATTATTACGATGCCCTGGATGGTTATGGAATAGCAGCTCGCTCTCTCAAATATCGATCTCAAAGTTATTATAATATTGCATCTTTATATTTTATTCTGGATGAGTTGCAACGGGCTGAAGAATTTGCAAAAAAAGCTCTGAAATTTAATGCCTATAATTTGAATGCTCATAAATTACTTACTGTGATTTATAGAAAAAATGGACAATTGGAAAAGGCCCAAAATACAATCCAGAAATTACTGGAAATTGATCCATTAAATCACTTTGCTAATTTTGAGGAATATTTAATTACCGGGGAAGCCAATCACAAAAATCGATTCCTAAAAGCAATTAAAAATGAATCTCCGCGGGAGACTTTTCTTACGATTGCTGCATTTTATCAAAAGCACGAACTATATCCTGAAATGATAGAACTCCTGTCCAGTGAAAATTTTAACGATGCCCTCCAATATCTATGGCTGGCCCGGGCAGAGAATAAATTAGGTAATCAGAAGAAAAGTCAGGATAACTTGAAAAATGCAGCCCTGACTAGTCCCTATTTGATTTTTCCTCATAGAAAAGAAACAGGTGAAATATTAAAATGGGCGGTTGAGCGGAATAATAGCTGGAAATTCAAATATTATTTGGGAATGATCTATTGGTCAAAAAATCGAATTGAACAGGCTCAAAAATATTTTACTGAATGTGGTAATCCCGATTTTGCGCCCTTTTATCTATCAAAAGCAAAATTATTTAAAAATGCTCAAGATTATTCTCCTGTTGAAGATTTTCGCACTGCTATGAAATTGGATGAGGAACAATGGAGAGCCTATCACCAATTTTGTGAGTATTACAATCAAAATAATCAATACCAGAAGGCTTTAAAAATTATAACAAAAGCCGCCGAAAGATTCTCTCACAATTACATTATCAATTATGATCTTGCTCAAACTCTCCTTTATAATGACCAGTATGAAAAATGTATTGCCGTCCTGGATACAATTCAGATTCTGCCTAATGAAGGAGCACGTTATGGTCATGATACTTATCGTCAGGCCTATCTAATGTGGACTTTACAGGAATATCAGCAAGGTGATTTTAAAACTGCAATTGGTCTTACAAAAAAGGCAAAATTGTGGCCGGAAAATTTGGGCGTAGGAAAACCATATAATCCTGACGAACGTATTGAGAATCTATTATTATCAACTTGCTATGCTAAAATTGGTAAGGATGACACAAGTCAAAAATTGCAGGATGAAATCCTTGCCTATAATCAAGAAAAACCGGATTATAATTCCAGCACATTAATTTCAATTTATACTCTAATCCTCCAGAATAAAAAATCTAAAGCCGATCAACTTTACCAGCGCTGGAAAAGTAATACTAGCGATAGTAATATTGTAAATTGGAGCGCTGATATTTTATTTGGTGAGAAGAATAAAGCATATCAAGTGCCCTTCGCTAAAAATTCTAACCAGGGAACGCCCTGGAATCCAGCTAATTCAGACAGAGATTTCAAATTGGTTCATCAATTACTTACAATTCTCAAGGAAAAAGGATAAAAAATGCATAAATCTATTCTTACTTTTTTAATTATCATTAGTCTAGTGGCCATAGCTGCTGGTTCAAATTATAGACCTGATAAACAATATTATGGGACAGGAAATTGGCCGTCTGACTCGCTGGGAAATCACCGGATAGTTATCCAGGTTGAAAATAATAGTGATGCAGTTTGGGCTCATTTACCATGGCGGCGAAGAGATACAGCACCCGATAGTATCAGAACAATTATAATAGATCAAAAAACCGAAACAATTATCGAAAATAAAATTCGATATACAATCAATCGAGAATATGGAGATATTATTTTTGAGCCGGTCTCAGGATCAGGCAAATATTATATCTATTATATGCCCTATGATGTGGAAGGCACTTATTATCCCACTGTTACCTATCAATCCCCTTCTTGTAATCCTGAACCTGAATGGTTGAATGAAAATCAGCTTTCTGATAATTCTAAAATTGATCTGAATCGATTACCTAAAGCCGAATTGATCCAGTTTCAATCTATAAATGAATTTAATTCCTTTTTCCCCATGGAAGTAATTGCCACCGACAAGGAGGTGCGTTCTCTTATCGATAATAATCAAGATAAAGATTTTCTGATTTTTCCTGAAAAACGAGAATTCCCAATCAGGATGACAGAAGAAATTCCCTATAGATGGATCAAAAAAGGCCTTACTTCAGAAATATCATTTCAGGCGGATAAATATGAATATTATGTTTTTCAACTGGGAATTTTTGCAGCTTATCAAAATGTGGAAAATATTTCTCTGGAATTTTCTGACCTTGTTGGGCAAAATGGTAATAAAATTGAAGCCAGCCAGTTAACCTGTATCAATACTCGAGGAACAAATTGGACAGGAGAAGAACTTGATAAAAAGGTGAATGTAAAGAAAGGTAAAATTCAGGCTCTATGGTGCGGTATCGACATTCCCCAAAAAGTGAAATCACAGAAATACAAAGGCTCGGTTATAATTAAGGCTGACAATTGTGATGCCCAGAAAATTAAAATTAATCTAGAAATCAGTAATAAAGTTCTTCCTGATCGAGGCGATGATCAACCTGAACGACTCACTCGACTGCGCTGGTTGAACTCGATGCTAGCCTTTGATGATAGTCTGGTTCCACCTTATAGTCCATTAAAGCGTGAAGAAAACAGGCTCTCGTGTTTGGGTAGAAAATTGATTATTGGAGAAAATGGACTACCAGATCAAATTAAAAGTTATTTTGCCGAAGAAATGACTCACCTATCTGATGAATCCCAAAATATTTTGCAGGCTCCCTTTAATTTTAGAGTTATTAATTCTGACAACCAGGAATTGCAATGGCGGAATTCTAGAATAAAATATACAAAAGAAAAGGACGGAGTCATTGCCTGGAATTCAAGGACAGAGTCTGATGAGGCTTTAATTGATCTGAATGGAAAACTTGAGTTCGATGGCTTTGCTGATTTTAAATTATCCCTGATTGCCAGAAAGTCATGTAAGCTGAAAGATATTCGCCTTGAAATTCCTATGAAAAAATCAGTTGCAAAATATATGATGGGTATGGGAGAAATTGGTGGCTATCGGCCGGAAAAATTTAATTGGAAATGGGATAAAAGTAAAAATCAGGATGCGATTTGGTTAGGAGATGTAAATGCTGGAATGCAGGTCAGTTTTCGGGATACCAATTATGCTCGGCCTTTGAATACCAATTTTTATCAGCTTAATCCTCTGAATATGCCACCTTCCTGGTATAATCAAAATCGCGGTGGGTTTGAATTTTCAGAAAAAGGCGACAAACTTATACTGAAAGCCTATAGTGGTAAACGAAAACTGGAAAAAGGGGATAAACTTAACTTCTATTTTAGTCTGCTGATTACTCCTTTTCGAACCATTAATACTAAAAAGCATTTTTCCAACAGATATTATCACCGCTATGAGGCGTTGGATACTATCAAAAGTCGAGGCGCCAACATCGTCAATGTTCATCATGCTACAAAGATTAATCCTTTTATCAATTATCCTTTTCTGCGGCCTGATATGATGAAAAAATACATTGATAAAGCCCATAGTATGGATATGAAAGTCAAAATATACTACACAGTTAGAGAACTTACCAACCGAGCCCCAGAATTATATGCCCTTCGTAGTTTGGGTTCAGAGATCCTATCCGATGGTGATGGCGGCGGCTGGTCATGGCTGCAGGAACATCTGGAATCCGACTATATCGCTGGCTGGTTTGTGCCCCGCTTGAAAGATGCGGCAGTAATAAATAGTGGTGTCTCTCGCTGGCACAATTATTATGTAGAAGGTCTTGATTGGCTCGTAAAAAATGTAGGTATTGATGGATTGTATATTGACGATGTGGCCTTTGATCGCACTACAATGAAGCGAGTCCGAAAAGTGCTGGTAAGGGAAAATCCATCGGCTCTCATCGATCTCCATTCGGCCAACCAGTTTAATCCTCGCGATGGATACGCCAACAGTGCCAATCTTTATCTGGAGCATTTACCCTATATAGATCGATTATGGTTTGGTGAATATTTTGATTACACTTCGGATCCTGACTACTGGATGATAGAAGTTTCAGGAATCCCTTTTGGGATAATGGGCGAAATGTTGCAGGATGGTGGTAATCCTTATCGAGGAATGGTTTTCGGAATGACCTCTCGGATGCCCTGGGCAGGTGATCCATCTGCACTCTGGCAAGTCTGGGATGAATTTGGCCTTACAGAAAGTGATATGATCGGATACTGGGTCGATCATAATCCCGTTCAAACCAATCATGAAAAAGTGCTGGCCACTGTTTATAAAAGAGAAAAATCCGCTTTAATTGCCCTGGCTAGCTGGGCTGAAAAAGAAGCAAAGGTTAATTTAAAAATCGACTGGAATAAGATTGGTTTGAAACCTGACGAAATTGAAATAAAAATGCCCCGCATCGAGAATTTTCAGGCCGGCGGAAAAATAAAGCTTTCTGATAGTTTTACCATTAAACCGGAAAAAGGACGTATAATATTACTAAAATGAAAGTATGATTTTTTACAAATGGGCTATATTATGAAAAAATTATCTATGATTTTTTTGGTTCTCTTAATGATCAATGTAAATTGTCAGAAATCGAAAGTGGCATCTAAGCCGCCCATGGGATGGAATAGTTATACAGGTTATAGCATTGAGATCACTCAATCTGAACTGATCAAAAATATTGATGCCATCAGTGAAAAGTTGCAGCCTTATGGTTACAAGTATGTTACAGTAGATAATGGTTGGTTTCTGGATAAACCGGCTGATGAAGGAGGGCAGGTCATTATTGATGAATATGGTCGTCCTGAGTCTTCGCCCTATTTTTTTCCGGACGGCCTGCAATACGTTATAGATTATGCTCATAAAAAAGGTCTGAAATTTGGTATCTGGTTAATAAGAGGAGTTGACCGGAAAGCTGTTGCGAAAAATTTGCCAATCAAAGGGACTCAATACAGATTACAGGATATCGTTGATAAGCAGGATACCTGTTATTGGAATGATTATAATTATGGCGTTGATATGAGCAAACCTGGCGCCCAGCAATTTTACAATAATATGATCCAAAAATATGCTGAATGGGGTGTTGATTTTATCAAATATGATGATATTGTACCTCATCCTGATGAAATCAAAGCTGTTGCTAAAGCAATAGATAATTGTGATCGGGATATTGTTCTGAGCCTTTCTCCTGGAGATTATATTGACAAAGAAGATGTTGATGTCTATAAAAAGGCTAATATGGTGCGCATCACCCATGATATTTGGGATAATAAGCGTAGCCTGGAATCAACTTTTCAGCGCTGGGAAATGATGCAAGATTATAATGGCGCTCGACATAATAGCTGGATTGATCTGGATATGATCTGTTTTGGTCATTTATATGTAGTTAGAAATGGTGGCTTCCAATGTAAATTTTCCCAAGATCAGCAGAGAACTTTTATGCTTCAGAGAGCTCTGGCTGCCTCACCCTTAATAGCAGGTGGAGTTATGTATAGTATGGATGATTTTTCTTTGAGTTTGCTAACTCATCCTGATATTATTGAATGTAACCAAAACGGAAAAATCGGTCAGCTTGTTTCTCGCGAGAATAAAATTGATGTCTGGAAAACTGAGGATAGAGACCAGAAAAATACCGGCTGGATAGGTGTTTTTAACCGAAATGGCCAAAAAGAGCAAACAATAGAACTTAATAATGACGAACTTGGACTTGCTCGAAACAGCGATTACAAATTTATAGATTTATGGAATAACGAAACTCTTAAAGCAAACAAACAACTTAAATTGACAATTAATCCGGACGGCTGTTATTTCATAAAATATAAAGTTAGGTAAAAATAGGAGATGTATATGAGAAAAAATATATTAGTGGCAATAAATATTCTGATGGCAATAGTTTGGCTTGCTGCTCAGAAACCGGTTGGTGAAAATTGGCAAAAAATCGATGATGTTGCTCCAGAAGATGCTATTTGCTTTGCTCTTTACACAGTCAGCAATAATACTCTAAAAATGACAGTCCAACTCTACCCTCTTGACAATGGAATTGATAGAGTTGTAAAATTACAAATAAAAAAGGAGGGAGATTGGGAAACTCTTGCCGCTACCAAAGTCAGTGAAAAATCTTATGGCTGGCCGCAAGAAGACAGAAAACAGTGGACTGCTCATTTTCGGTTGGAAGATTGGGACAGTTCCAGAGACTATGAATATAGAATTGTAGCTGCTGGCGGGAAAGCCAAATATGAAGGTCTAATTCGTAAAGATCCAGTGGAAAAAGAAAAGATTCTTGTTGCTGCTTTTACAGGCAATGGAAATTATGATCGGCGGCTAAAACCCGATATAATAAGAAATATAAAAGCCCAGGATCCTGATCTGCTATTTTTCTCCGGAGACCAATCTTATGATCATAAAAAACATCTTCAGGCCTGGCTATTATTCGGTCAGCAATTTGGTGAAATTATCAAAAACCGGCCAACAGTAACCATTCCAGATGATCATGATATCGGCCAGGGAAATGTCTGGGGCGAAAGTGGAATCAAAGCCTCCAGTCCGGCTGGCAATGATGGTGGATATTACTATTCCCCTCAATATGTTAATTCTGTCCAGAACGCTCAAACCTGGCATCTGCCCGATCCCTACGACCCTACTCCTGTGGAGCGCGGAATTGGAGTGTATTATACATCACTGAAAATTGGCAAAGTCGATTTTGCTATAGTTGAAGACCGGAAATTCAAAACTGGACCCAAAGGTTTAATTCCCAAAATGGGACCGAGACCAGACCATATAACGGACCCTGATTATGATCCTGATCTTGTTGATCTCCCTGAGGGTAAAATCCTTGGATATCGACAGCTCAGATTTCTCAATGAATGGGGGCAGGATTGGCAGGGAGTTAATATAAAATCCGTACTTTCGCAGACGATTTTTGCTAATGCTGCTCATCGACATGGTAAATATGATTACCGGTTGATAGCTGATATGGATTCCAATGGCTGGCCTCAAACAGCACGCGATAGAGCAGTCAAAGCTATGCGCAAAAGTTTTGCTCTCCATATTGCCGGTGATCAGCATCTGGCAAATGTCATTCATCATGGTGTAAATCAGTTTCGGGACTCCAACTTTTCCTTTTGTGTCCCTTCTATTGTTAATTATTATAATCGCTGGTGGGTTCCCAATAATGGCCCTAATGGTAAGTCTGTAGAAGGACCTCTCAGTGGTTTGGGAGATTATTTTGACGGTTTTCACAATAAAATAACTATGCATGCTTATGCCAATCCCAGCCAGGAACGTAAAAATAAATGGGGCGGTGAATGGGGGCAAAGGGCAGCCGGTTATGGTCTTGTCAAATTTGATACGAAAACCAGAAAAATCAAAATTGAATGCTGGCCTCGAGGAGTAGATGTTACCAGTAAGAATGGGGAGCAATATAAAGGCTGGCCAATAACAATTGATCAAAGGGATAACTATGGCCGGGAGGCAATTGCTTACCTACCTGAAATTAAAGTAAGGGGAATGAATAATCCTGTTGTGCAGGTTATTTATGAACCTGATCAGGAAGTTGTTTATACTCTTCGAATCAAGGGTGATCAATTTAAACCAAAAGTATTCAAAGATGGCAAATATACAGTAAAGGTTGGCGAACAACCCGATAATATACAGGTTCTAAATGGATTGAATGCTCAGGAAACAGGAGATAATCAGAAAACAATCAATGTCGAATTTTGATAATTTAACAATAATTTTTAAAGATAGAGTGGATAATGAAACAGATTAAATTAACAAATAATTGGTACATAATTTTAGTTTTTATATTGGCCCTATCAGGTTGTAAATCAAATGCTGATTTACAGAGAGCAAACTGGGATTATAAAATCCCGATTGTTGGCAACAGCTGGAATCTGGATACTCGATCAGATAAAAGAGTTATTGGCCGAAGAGGTCTAAGAAACTGGTCAGAACCAGAGACTAAACTGAGAACTTATTTCTTCGTAGAAAAAACAGGCACTATTGATCTTGCCTTTCGGGCCAAGGTAAAATCAGGACAATCAAAAATAAAATTTGATTTTGCAGATTATTCTAAAATTATTTCAATCGATAATAATTCCTTCGACACAATTCCAATTGGTAGATTTAAAGTCAAAAAAAGCGGCTACCAGCAGCTTGATATTCAGGGCCTGAAAAAATCAGCTGACAATTATGCTGATTTAACAGATATTTTTATAGCTGGACCTGCCACTCAGGGGAAAGTCTATTATGTTAAAGATGACTTCTATTTTGGTAGACGCGGCCCCTCGGTCCATTTAAATTATAAAGAGCCTGAAGATAAAAATATTGAATATTTCTATAATGAAATTCATGTGCCGGAAGAAGAGGATGTTATTGGTTCCTTTTTTATGGCCAATGGATTCAGTAATGGTTATTTTGGTATTCAGGTTAATTCTTCTGATCAACGCCGAATCTTGTTCTCGGTCTGGAGTCCCTACAGAACTAATAATCCCGAAGAAATTCCAGAGGAAGATAGAATCCGGTTGTTGAAAAAAGGTCCTGATGTTAATGCCGGGAAATTTGGTGGTGAAGGCTCGGGCGGACAAAGTTACCGCAAATATTTTTGGAAGGCGGGTACCACCTATCGATTTTTATTAAAAGGAGCGCCTGCTGGTAATAATTATACTGATTATACTGCTTATTTTTATGCGCCAGAAATAGGAGAATGGCAATTGATCGCCAGCTTTCGAAGACCGAAGACCGGCACCTATCTCAATCGACTGCATTCTTTTTTGGAGAATTTTATACCATCTCAGGGAAACATTACCAGAAAAGCCTATTATCAAAATCAATGGGTACGTACTGTAGAAGGGAAATGGTATGAATTAACTGAAGCCCGGTTCACTGCTGATAATACTGCTCGTAAAAAGAATAGAATTGATTATGCGGGCGGCTCAGAAGGTGATAAATTCTTCATGAAAAATTGTGGTTTTTTCAGTGAAAATGTGACTATTGGAACCCATTTTAAGAGAAATACCACTGGAAATGCTCCCCAAATTGACTTTGATAAGCTACCTTAATTGGAGATAATATGGAAATCCGTAGGAATATATCAGTTCTAATCTCCATCTCATTTTTCATAAGCTTTGGATTGGGAGGCAGTCTGGATTCTGCCAAACAGGCTTATATGGATATGAAATATGGAATGTTCATCCATTTCAGTATGGCAACTTATGAAGGGCAACAATGGGCTAGTCCTGATTGCGATCCGGGCATGTTTAATCCTTCTAAACTCGATTGTGGACAATGGGCAGATGTAGCAAAACAAGCCGGTATGAAATATATGGTTTTGACACCAAAACATCATGATGGATTTTGCCTGTGGCCGAGTGAATATACAGACCATGATGTCAGTAGTTCCAGCTGGAAAAATGGTAAAGGTGATCTGGTAAGAGAATTCGTTGATTCCTGTCGATCAAGGGGGCTAAAAGTAGGTCTATATTATTCCATATGGGATCAAAAACATGGTCAGGATGTAAATTTTATTAAGAATCAACTGAAGGAATTATTAACAAATTACGGACCTATCACCTCGATATTTTTTGATGCCTGGGATTGGAAAATTCCTTATTCCGAAGTACCTTACGAAGAAATCAATAGTTTCATAAAATCTATCCAACCAAATTGCCTGGTTGTCAATAATTCTCAGGAATGGAGTCCAAAGACATCTGATATAATAGCCTATGAAATGGGAATCCATGAATGGAAAAATGTTGAACATTTACCTGATACTAATACAATTCCATCTGAAACTTGTGAGACGCTTGCTAAAAATAATAACTGGTTTTGGAATGGCCACAAAACAAATCGATGTGTGTCCGCAAACCATATTTTAAAATTACGTAAATTTCTATTTGATAGGAATTGTAATTTATTACTTAATGTAGCTCCTGATCCATCTGGTTTGATTCCTGAAACTCAGATAAAAAGACTTTTTGAAACAAAATTGCCATACATTAGGATAATTTCACCAAACTGTAATGAGAATTTTCAAAAAGGCAGTAAAGTTGAGATAAGATATGAGAGTAATATGGCTGGCAATCTAAAAATCGAACTGATGCATGATGGCAAGGTTGCCAGGGTAATTAATCATTCGACACGACTTAATAATTATTTTGAATGGCAGATAAGTAAAAACATACCAAATTTTAAAAATTGCAGGATAAAAATCACCAGTTTAAAAAATCCTGATATTAATGACAAAAGTGATCGATATTTTACAATTAATTAATAAGAGTACAAGGCAAAGCTATGAAAAAGGATACCACTAGAAGAGAATTTATAAAGATTATGGGACAGGGAGTCTTGGGGGCTTCTATATTATCTCCTTTAAGTAAATGTAGCCAAAAGCCTAAAAAACCGAACGTAGTATTAATTTTAGTCGATGATCTGGGATGGAAGGATCTGGGCTGTTATGGAAATAAATATTATGAAACTCCTAATATAGATAAATTTTGTCAGGATTCAATGAAATTTACCGATGCTTATGCCTCGTGTGCAGTTTGTTCACCAACCCGAGCTGCTATTCTGACCGGTCGTTATCCTACC
>DATGCI010000280.1:0-3515 GCA_035312185.1 bacterium | reverse complement strand
AACGATTTCTTTTGTTACTACTGTCTGGATGACAATTGCAACTGTTGCTGAGATTCTTGAAGAGCGGGGAGTAAAACTATATATTCATCCCTCTCATAATGTTGGCGACTCTGGAGCCAGAGATAGGTTGTCAGATGCACTGGATGAATATAAAAAACGAGTCAAGAAAACTTAAATTAATTAAGGTTAGGAAACTATTTGATACATTGGTCATTGACAAAAAAATGTAGAGTGAGATTTGCAATAATTGTTCTGTTCATATTTATTAATGGAACTGAATTCTTTGCGAATGATTGTATCCAGTCTCACGGTGCCATCATTCGAGGTGATACCACAATGCAAAAACTAGCTCTGGTCTTTACTGGTGGCAATTACAATGATGGTGGGCGACATATAGCCCGAACTTTACAAAAATATAAAGTCAGAGCCGGATTCTTTTTTACTGGTGATTTTTATCGAGATACTTCTAATTTTTCTCTCATTAATGGTTTGATTGCTGATGGACATTATTTAGGCCCTCATTCTGATCAACACTTATTATATTGCAGCTGGACTGATAGGGATTCTTTACTGGTAACCAGACAGGAATTTGAAATGGACCTTGCTGAAAATTATCAAGAGATGGAAAAGTTTGGGATCAAACAAGAAGATGCCCGTTATTTTATTCCGCCCTATGAATGGTATAATCGTAAAATTGTTCAGTGGGCTAATGATATAGGTATAACTTTATTTAATTTTACTCCAGGTACCTATTCAAATGCTGATTATACAACTCCTGAGATGGAAAATTATCGATCATCGCAAAATATATTCAATAGTATTATTTCCTATGAGGAGAAATCCTCATGTGGTCTTAATGGTTTTATTCTTTTAATCCATATTGGCAGTGCTCCTGAAAGAAAGGATAAATTTTATCTTTACTTGGATAAATTGATCTCTAAATTAAAAACTAGAGGATATGAATTTATTCGAATTGACAAACTCTTGCAAAACTGTGAATAATTGAGGTGGCAAATGCCTAAATCATTGATAATAAAGAACTGTATTCTCTATGATAAACAGGAAAAGGGAAAGCATTTTATTGTTTTAGAGAATGGGAAAATTGCGAGCATTAAAAAGCAAACTAGTAGAGATTCTGAAAAGGGGATCGATGCTCAGGGTAGGATCATTACGCCCGGTTTCATTGATATCCATATTCATGGCGCAGGTGGAGCAGATGTTGGCGATGGGAGTGAACAGTCGCTTAAAAAAATGGGTCAGACACTTGCCAGATATGGAGTGACCTCCTTTCTGGCTACTACAATGATGGACCCCGATACTGATAATCAGCATTTAGAAATTTTGAAACAAAGTCTTGTGAAAAGTTATAAAGGCGCTAATATTCTGGGAGTTCATCTGGAAGGACCTTTTATAAGTTTGGAAAATCGGCGGGGAATTCCTGAGCGGGCTGTCTATGATTATTCAGAAAAAGCTTTAAAAGAGATTCTAGATCTGACGGGACATAATCTTAAGATGATGACCATTGCGCCGGAAATCAAAAATGGTCTAAAAATGGTTGAAGCATTAAAGAAAAATAACATTATCCCCGCTCTAGGACACACAAATGCCAGCTATCAGGAAACAAAAGCCGGTTTTCAAGCCGGAATTCAACATGTCACCCATATCTTCAATGCTATGCCTTCCCTCCATCATCGCAATCCAGGCCCCTTACTGGCAATTTTCGAATCTGATAAAGTCAGTGCTCAGATTATTAGTGATGGTGTCCACCTGGCTCCTGAAATTGTTAAATACCTTTATAATACTCTCGGTGAAGAACGCTGTATTTGTATAACTGATGGAATTCAGGCAATTGGACTTCCCGATGGAAAATATGAATATTATGGTCGTGAATATATTAAGAAAGAAGGTACAGCTCGTTATCTTGACGGAACTTTAATAGGTACAACCCTGGATACTGGAACTATTGCTATGAAATTCAATCAATTCACCGGATGTTCTTTAGAAACTGCTGTAAATACTATTACTGAAAATCCTGCCCGGTTACTTGGCATTTCGGATCAAAAAGGTTCTCTGGAGGTAGGTAAAGATGCTGATCTCGTTTTATTGAATGATGACAATTCTGTATATGCGACGTTTGTAGAAGGCAAACTTGTTTACAAGCAAGAAAAATAATAATTAGATAAAAAGGGAATCTGATATGCAAACAAAAATTAGTTCAATAATTATTTTTGTAATTATTCTATTTAATGGAGTGCAGGCCCAGTCAGAAATCTATATTAGAGTCAACCAGATTGGATATAAGAAAAATGAGCGCAAAGTGGCTATTGCTTTTTCCAATTCTCCTGCAAAGGGACATACCTATGAAATAATTGATACCCAAAATGAAAAAGCGGTTTGGGGACCAGGAAAAATTGAAAAAAATATTGGTGGATGGGGCAATTTTGATTATCATTATAAATTGGATTTTAGTGATTTTGAAAAAAACGGATTATTTCGCATCAAAATTTCAGGAACAGATTGGAGATCACAACCTTTTCGCATCGGTGAGAATGCCTATGATGGTTATACTCAGGATGTGATCGGTTATCTACAGCAACAACGATGTGGCTATAATCCTTTCTTTGATGAAGTCTGTCATCCTAGAGATGGACGAACAGTCTATGGGCCTATGCCTGATAGCACATTCATTGACGTAACTGGCGGCTGGCATGATGCTGGTGATCATCTGCAATATTTATTGACTTCAGGAAATTCTGTTTGTCGAATGTTATTCACCTACCGTGAAAATAAGGGCAAATTTAAAGATGAGGTTGATAGATTGGGGCATAAAGTTAAAAACGGCATTCCTGATATTCTTGATGAGGCTAAATGGGGTTTGGATTGGATGCTGAAAATGCACCCCAAACCTGATCAATTATTTCATCAAATAGCTGATGATCGCGACCATATTGGTTTTAAAGTCCCTTTCCTGGATAGCGCCGATTACGGCTGGGGGAAAGGAAGCTACAGAGTGGTTTATTTTGCCAATGGCAAACCACAAGGTCTGAAGCAATATCAAAACACATCCGATGGATTGGCCAATCTGGCCGGCCGTTATGCTGCTGCTATGGCAATGGCTTATGACATCTGGAAAAATGATCTTGATAATGAGTTATTTGCAGAAAGATGTTTGCAAGCCGGCAAAGAAGTCTATGAAATGGGACTTGATAAGCCGGGTTGTCAGGAAGGGACTCCCTGTCGTGCACCATATCGTTATTATGAAAGTAGTTGGGCTGATGATATGGAATGGGGCGCTGCAGAATTGTTTAAAGTTACAGAAGATGAAAAATATCTGAAGCAATCCAAGAAGTTTGCCCGTCTAATCAATACTACTTCCTGGATGGGTCAGGACACAGCCCGGCATTATGAATATTATCCATTTACAAATATTGGTCATTATGCCCTATGGCAGGTAGCAGATGAAGAATTTCAGGACACTCTTGCGAATTATTATCGAGTTAATATTCAGGGAGTTC
>DATGCI010000279.1:0-21428 GCA_035312185.1 bacterium | reverse complement strand
AAAAATACAGCGGTTTGTGGTATGAAATCGCCCGAATTCCCAATCCCTTTCAGAAAAAATGCGCTGGCAATGTAACGGCTTTTTATGAACTCCGCAAGGACGGACGGTTAAATGTAGTCAATAGTTGTGTTGAAAAGAAGGATACTGCCCAAGTTACAGGAGTTGCCAGAGTTGTAGATTCTAAAACCAATGCCAAACTAGAAGTCAGTTTTGTCAGTCTATTAGGATGGAATCTTTTCTGGGGTGATTATTGGATAATTGGTCTGGGGAAAAACTACGAATACGCAGTTGTAGGAGATCCTAACCGCAAATATGGCTGGATTCTTGGCAGAGAAAAAAGACTTTCTGAAAATATTATGGAAAAAATATTTTCTTTGCTCAAAGAAAAAGGTTATGATCCGGATCGATTTATGATGACGCTGCAAGAATAGTTTGATCATTCCCGGCCCATTTGTTTATAAAATGATGCACGTTAAATTATTATTGTTGGATTTTTTTGAAAGATGGATGACTGGATGGTTGGATCAGGATAGTGTTCTTTATTTAAATTTAATTAGCACTCCATTTTTTCGATTAAACAAACACAATAAAAGATTTGAATCACCTAGCCACCTAAATTTTTCCCGATACCTATCTCCAAATCCACTCCTCTAAAAAAATTTATTCATAGAGGTAATTTTTTTGTTTAAATTTGGTACTACTTGAGCAATAAGAAGTTAGAGAAGTTGTTAACAATCACTGTTGATAACTTGTGGTTTCTACCGTTTTTTGTTAATTATGAAATCTGCTCCTCCAGAAAAATC
This sequence comes from bacterium, assembly GCA_035312185.1. Taxonomy (GTDB): domain Bacteria; phylum Fidelibacterota; class UBA2242; order UBA2242; family JAFGTP01; genus JAIPHI01. Next base: position 20,625 of record DATGCI010000279.1, on the reverse strand, counting down.
AAATTTGCAGGGTTAAGATGAGGAAAACTTTTTGCTAAACGCCCTATTCCATTTATTTTCAATTATTTATATTGGCAAACAGATGAATCTTCGGAAGTGGAAAAGCCAGGCAAGTCGGAATACTGGTAGCGGGTTTTCCCGTATTTTAACCTAAGTTACTATAACTGTTGATAACTTGTGTTATGAAAAATCCAAATATAACAAGAGTTTAGCCAATGCATCTAAAAAATTTGCATAAAATTGTTGTGTTTTTATTATTCCTTACAGCTATATTTGCAAATAAAATCGACGCTGGATTACCCCAAAATTACTTTAATAATAAAAGCAAGCTTCTATGGGTATATCTGGATTTTTCTTATGAAAAACATTTTAAGCCAATCCAGTATTCAAGCGAGGTAAATAAACGTTTACGTCAGGCTGGTTGGAAAAAAAATAATACTGACCTAATAGTTAAAACCAATCTAAGGGAAGCTATTTGCGAAATTGTTGATTCGGTTAGACATTATTCCCGAATCCTAGGAGCTGTGAGTGTAGAGGCAGAATTCAACCAGTATACCAGGCTTCTTGAAAAGCAGTTCGTAAAATCCATTGAACCTGTAATGATTTATCGAAAAGATCCCGAACCAATTAAACAATTCAAGCAAAAAGGTCTGGCAAAACCAGAAGAATATGGCCCATCTTATACTCAGCTAGCCCAAATTGGAATTACCGATCTTCACGAAATAGGACTGACCGGTCAGGGAGTTAAAATCGCCCTTCTTGACGCGGGCTTTAATACTGGCCACCAAAGCTTTCAGAGAATTATCAATGAAGGTCGTCTTATTGCAGAAAGAGATTTTGTGTTTGGCGATGATAATGTCACCAATCAGAATCGTGAGGATACTCTGAATTACCAGGACAATCATGGCACATCTGTCTGGAGTGTAGTTGGCGCCTACACACCTTATACAATGATCGGCGGAGCTTATGGAGCCGAATTTCTTCTGGCAAAAACTGAGCGAGTCAAATCGGAAACCAGAATAGAAGAAGATAATTTTATTGCTGGAATTGAATGGGCTGACAGCCTAAATGCCGATATAATTTCATCCTCCCTTGGCTATCGTGATTTCGATGAATTTGAATATAAATATTCAGAGCTGGATGGGCAAACGGCTCGAACAACCCAGGCAGTTAACTGGGCTTCTGAGCGAGGTATTCTGGTGGTCACTGCTGCAGGAAATGATCGGGCCCGTTTCGATGATGGTGGGTTGATCTCCCCGGCCGATTCTCCAGAAGCAATTAGTGTGGGCGCTGTGGATAGTACGGGAGAAATCGCCTATTTTAGTTCTCATGGACCAACTACTGATGGCCGCATCAAGCCTGATCTATGCGCTATGGGAGTTAATACATTTCTGGCCAGCAGCTATTCAGATCAATCCTATGGAACCAGCAGCGGGACCTCCTTTTCTACGCCATTAATTACAGCTGGTTGTGCTTTGGTTCTTGAGGAATTTCCAGATTGGCAACCTGAAATGGTGAAGAGTCAATTAAAACAGTTTGCTTCTCGTGCCAATCAACCTGATGTTCGTTATGGATGGGGTATTCCTGATTTTTTTATGACAGTCTATCAAAACAAGTATGTTCCGGATCTACCTCGAAACATTTCTAGAGATGAAATCATTACCACTCCCAATCCAGCTGACCGCCAGATCAGTATTCATTATCAGGAACCGCTTTCTATTTTGAAAAGTAATAGTTATCTTGAAATCTATGATATAACAGGAGAGAAAATATATTCCCGAAAGATTAATACTCTGGTGCCGCACTGGAATCTGCAAAATTTTTCTGGCCAGCGAGTTTCATCAGGAGTTTATCTCATCCGGGTCAAAACTGAAGGAGTTGCCAACAAATTTGGAAAAATATCTATAATTTTCTAAAAAATTTGTGATTTATGACAACTTTTTAATCTGCCTTCTGTCTAATAGTCGAGGAGTTGTTAAATGGAGGAAAAAGAACTAATAAAAAAAGTGCAGGCCGGAAGTAAAAATTCCTTCCGGAAACTAACTGAAAGGTATGGTGAAAGATTGATGTGTGATGCCTATAAATTCATGAAAAACACTCAGGATGCAGAGGATCTTTATCAAGACACTTTTATAAAGGTTTACGAAAATATTGATTCTTTTAAATTCAAGAGTCAATTCTACACCTGGGTTTATAGGATTATGGCCAATCTTGCTTTTAACAAGTTTCGCAAACGCAAAAAAATGCAAATTGTTGACGACCAGGATGATTATTTGTGGGATACACTTCCTGCTGATAAAAACAACGAGCCGGAAAACAGAATACCTGCTGGTCAATTGCGAGATAAAGTTGACGAAGCCTTGCAAAATCTTTCGCCAAGACAAAAAACAGTTTTTGTTATGAAACATTACCAGGGAAAAAAGATAAAGGATATTGCCGCCATCCTGGGATGTCACAGTGGCACTGTCAAAAAATATCTATACAGAGCCACTCGCAAATTAAGAGCGTCAATATCAACTATTTAATGGAGGTGTTATTATGAAACATGATAACAAATATGATAAAATGTTACCTCTCTACTTCTATGATGAATTGAATCAGGCTGAAAAAGAGGTCTTTGAAAAACATCTCGAAGACTGTGAAAAATGTCAGATGGAACTGGAAAAGATGGAATCTATTAAGATTTCTCTGGACACTGTACCTGAAAAGAAACCGACTGATGCATTGATGACTCGCATGAACAATAAAATTATGAATCGTATTGAAGCCAAAGAAGAGTCCTGGGTGGTCAAACTTCAGGATAAATTTGCTGACATTCGGGATAGCATTAGTATGCTGATGGCCCAGCCCAAATATCACCTGGCCAGCATCGGTGTCGCTCTATTTCTAGGCGTGATTGTTGGCAAGATCTGGTTGAGCTCCAATCTCAAAAACAATCCGCGTATGATCCGCAGTTTCGTCAGTAATACGCAGGCTTTTTCTGAAGAACAGGAAGAAAATTTCAACAAAGCTTTCGTAGATTATGCCTTTAAATCCGATAATATCGAAGTTGGCAAGCTTCTCAAAAATAACAAAATTGAATCTAATGAGGATGGAATTGTTAATGTTAACTTTGAATTGAAACGCGAATTGTCCCTCAAAGGTGGCCTTGACGATCCTACAATTCAAAAAATGTTGATGTACTCGGCTGCTCATGATAGCGACCCGGATAGAAGAGCCCACGCCCTTAAATTGCTTGCTCATCTGCCAGCTAATCAACGTTCTAACAAATACTTTGCTGAGACCTATGGTGTTGTTTTACTGCGAGACAGTTCTCTGACCAATAGAAAACTGGCTCTGAATGCTTTGGAAAAATTTGATCCTAGTGAAAAAATTCTAGAAGTTTTCAAAACTGCCGCTTTGAACGATCCATCACCACAAATTCGAGCTCAATCCATTAATTATCTGGGCAATTGTGAAGATTCAAAAAACAATGTTCGGCAGGTTCTGGCTGCTGTTTTTGTTAGAGACAGTAGTGGAACAGTCAAAGATGCTGCTCGGGCCGCTCTTGACAAATTAAAACAGGCTGAAGCCAAAACCGAACAGAGTTCTGGAGAATAAAATGTTAAAAGGCCTGACAATAAATATAATCCTGTTGGTTTCCGTACTGGGCGCCCAAAGTGCTCGGGTTGACATGGAAAAAACCAGCCAGGGTTTTGAAGGTACAGTCAGGACTGAATTAAATGTTAAGCCCAGGGGATTGCTGGAAATTGAAAGTTTGACCGGCGATCTTATTCTTGATGGAACTGATCAAAACCAATTCCTCTGTTTGGAAAGTTTTCGAGTTAAAACTCGTAATACTGGACGGGCAGAAAACATTGTTGCTGAACATCGTGCAATTATCAAGAAAAACAATCAGGGTACAACAATTCAGCGTAACAAACACTCACGGGATTACTCCAGTTATTACGAGATAAAAATTCCTCGCAATTACTCTGTAGATGCTGTTTGCAAATCTGGTGACGTTACAGCGATTAATTTGATTGGCAATTTTGAGATGAAGACTTTGGGCGGAGATGCAGAAATTTCTCAATTAAAAGGTGAAATCAATATTCAAGCTTCAGGCGGTGATGTAAATCTTGATAATTGTAATGGACCTATTCAAATAAAAGTCCAGGGCGGTGATCTGGATCTTGAGGAAATAGAAGGAGTTGTCACAGTTAGAAATTCAGGCGGAAGCATTGATCTGGAAAGCATGAAAGGTAGCGGCACAATTAAAAACCAGGGTGGTAATATTAATCTTAATACTCTGGAAGGCGGACATCTCACTGTAGAAAACTCTGGGGGAAATATTACTATTGGCAATTCCAATATGGATATTAGAGCCAGTAATTCAGGAAGTAAAATCCACATTAACAAGGCCAATGGTGATCTGGACCTAAATACATTGGGCGGCGCTATTGCTGTTGGTGCTTTAGAAGGGAATCTGAAAAGTGAAGCTAAGGGTGGTGACATAAAACTTGGCAACATATCAGGTAGTTTAAACGCCACTATAAAAGGCGGCGACCTATCAGTAAAATCAGTTCACGGCAATCTGGAAGCAGAAAATAAGGGCGGAGATATTACTGTCGACAAGGCTTACAGCAATGTGTCAGCCACCTCATCAGGAGGAGATATCCAGATAACCAAGTATAATAATAAAAATTCTAATCTGAATAATGTAAATTTAACAGGTAAAGGTGGAAACCTGACTTGTTATTTGGAAAAATCAATATCAGCTCAAATAAATGCTCAAATAAAAATGAAAAGGAATCGTTACAATATAATATCTGATTTTGACCTGGATATTGAAAAGCAGCGCTCCTTTGGCCGTTATATCTGGCAAGGAAAAGGAACTCTAAAAAACGGTCAGGCTCTTATTGAGCTTCAAACCAATGAAGGAGATATTGTTATAAAAAAGGTCATAAATAAATGAGGCTAATTATGAAAAAGCTACTTGCAATTACAACGTTAATGGTGATAATCATAGTCGCTTTAGTCGGTGACGAAGGCAAGGTCGAACGCTATGATATTCCACTCGACAATTTGAAGGAATCAGAAATTCAGATAGAATTCAACTTGGGCTCCCTTGAAATCCGAACAGGGGGAGATGAATACCTGCTTCGGGGAGCTGTCATATATGAAGATGAGCGCTTGAAACCGCATATCCGGCATAAAAAAATCGGCGACCGTTCCAAACTTCATCTCTATACTGAATCGGAGGACTATAATAAATCCGTGAATTCTGTCTTTGATCTCTTTGATAAGAAAAATCTCGACGATGTGGATAATGATTGGAAATTTGAATTCACCAATGCGATTCCTCTCGAATATTCCATCCATCTTGGTATGGCCGAGGGCGAATTGGACTTTACTGGACAAAAAATCACGGATATGGAAATCGAATGTGGAATGGGTGATGTATCTATCCAGGTCGATGAACCCAATGGCGCTGATATGAGAAACTTTACCGTGGAAACAGGTATGGGTGAGTTCAGTGGCGAAGGTCTTGGTAATTTAAACCCGGAAACTTTCTCTGTTGATTGTGGAATGGGCTCTACCGATTTAAGATTTGATGGAAAAATCAAAAAAGATATGGAAGGTGAAATCTCAGTTGGAATGGGTAGTGTTACAATTGAATTACCGGAAAATATTGGTGCTGAGATTTACTCCGAAAGTTCTTTCTTATCCAATGTAGACCTTGACGATTTTGATAAGATAGATGATTCTACTTATAGAAGTGAAAATTGGGACGATACGGTCTACAGAATTTACATAAAAGCCAGCGTTGGAATGGGTAGTATAAATATAAGATGGATTGATTAATTCTACTATATCAATAATTTAAACACTTTTGAAAAGCCCCGAAGATATTCGGGGCTTTTTTTATTTTATCTCTGTTGAACTCTATAAATTCCCGGCTACTTCCTGGTTCAAGCGCTTAAAAAATTCCACCATAAAATCATGGCGTTCCTGGGCTAAACGGCGGCCTTCAGCAGTAAAAACTCGTTCTTTTATTTTTCTTAATTTTACCAGATATTCCCGATATGCTGTGTCGTCTGGTGAATAGGGCTTTGTACTTTCAGGATCAACATCAGGATCATGTAATCGGGCGCCGACTTCGCCTGCGAATTGAAAAGCTCGCCCAATTCCAACCGCACCAATAGCATCAAGTTTATCAGCGTCAAATAGAACCCGGGCTTCCCTTGTCTGCGGTGGATTGTCATCACGAAATCTATGGGAACGAATGCAATGAGTAATTTGGTCAATATTATCTTTGCTTAGTGAAGATTTTTCCAGGATTTTGCGAGCCATTTCAGCACCTTTTTTAGCATGGCAGATTTTGCCCTGAGCAGTGTCCTCATGATGCCGCCCAATATCATGGAGCAGGGCAGCTAATTTTACTATCTTTAGGTCTGCATTTTCAATTTTTCCAATATGTATTGCCAGTTTATAAACCCTAAGAGTATGTTCCCAATCATGGCTACCTTTGGAGTCGTTTAATAGTGTCCGGGCTTTGATCCTCATGCTTTCAATTAAATCCATTTGAGGTGCTCCTGAAATTTTATTTATGTTTGGTTTGTAAAATTAAAAAATATGATTGAGCTTGCCTAAATCTTTCTTCGATTTATAGGATCACAAACGGCTGAAGTTAATTACAACCTGGTGATTATGCCGCCTATACGAGGGTCTGGGTTTTTTGGGCCGATTTTTTTGCTACAAATATTTCGCCCCTAGCGGGGCTAGGTTTGCCAATAGTTAACAAATATTTTCACATTAATTTAAATCTAATGGTACTTACTATTTGAATGATTTTTATACAAAATTTATAATTGGTTTTCTAGATAATGTTTTTTGACAAAAAACGGCTCCTCAATTTAAAGAAATTTGAGCCTGGGCAATTCTATTTGGTTTTTTAATAAAATGCTGCGATCTAAATTGTGCTACATCCAGATATGCCAACCCACTAAAGCCTTATTTTTTGCTAAAGTATATCTTATCCATAGGAGATGAGGTTAATGAATTTTCCACAGGACTTTATTTCCAATCTATTATTGTGTGTTTTCATCTTTTTCAATAAAGCCAATTCATTGTTGAAATAATCGAATGAGATCAAAGAATTGTAAATCTTTAGCACTATCAAAAAGCCCCAGAGGGGCGGCATATTTGTAGAAATTGGACCTCCACCTTACCACCAGAGCCCTGTAGGGGCGAAACAGCTTGATTTTTATCCTTTTCTAATTGATATTTTTGAATTGAAAATTGAATATGCCGCCTCTACGAGGCTCTGGGTTTTTTGGGCCGATTTTTTGCTACAAATATATCGCCCCTAGCGGGGCTGGATTGCGCACGATTTGCTATTATTATCCATTAGTTATCCATAGTTGAAAATATTTTTATTTCTCTAACTGATTAATTTTTGACCTCTCCAAAAATATCAGTTAATTAACCGATATATTTTTAAAACAAGACTGTTTAAAAAACCCAGTTTTTGAAATTTATTCATTAATCTATGGTTAATCCCAATCGGATTGTAAGGTAGAAAAAATGAATATTATAAATTATTCAAATCTGGGAAGTAAATTTTATCAATAATTTAATCTTCCGATTTTGTTTTGACTTTAGTTTCCGCTAAAACCAGATATAATTGATGAGCAGCTTCGTTAGACAGTTGAAAATATATATAGATAAGAAATTAATCTGAAAAAATTACTATTGACTACTAAATCAGAAACCCGGCACTATCAAAAAGCCCCAGAGGGGCGACATATTTGTAGAAATTGGATACCACCTTACCACCAGAGCCCTGTAGGGGCGAAACAGCTTGTGTTTTATGTCATTTTTTCATATCTATTCTCGGAATGTTGACCATTAACAAAAAATATGTATATTTATAAATTTTTATAGATAAAATTACTTGCATCTCAAAAAACTCATTTGTATATTTATGCAGATTTTTTAAATAATTATTCAACTAATACTATTGATTAAAATGGATACTAAAGAAAACACATATTATACATTAAACATCATCTCCCGGACAGGAAAAGCCGGCTGTTCAACAACAGCCTACCTATCCAGGTCTGCGGTATCCACATTAATTGTATCTGTCCGACCAGCCGGGGCTCCCCGAAAAAAAGCTACCGGTACTTTATAAAAACACAAAAATACTCATAATAAAATATAAATTTAGACAATTAATTTAACACTATATGTAACAAGGATAGATATATGTCGAATGATAGACTATTAAATTTACCTGAATGGAAACGAGTGGTGCTCAAAGTTGGCAGCGCTCTGATTTCCCCAGAAAATAATAAATGTGGCACCCAATATTTGCTGCATATCGCCAATTTTATTAACCAAACTCGACAACTGGGTAAAGAGGTTATCATCGTATCATCCGGCGCAGTTGCTGCAGGTCAAACTTTGCAGGACAAATTTCCTATCAACACCCCGCGCTCTATCCCAATGAAACAGGCTCTGGCTGCTATTGGTCAGCCTGGTATGTTTTCACTCTGGGATAAATTATTTGACTTTCCCTGTGCCCAAATTCTGATAACTCTGGAAGATTTTATGGATCGTAAAAGATATGTCAACGTAAAAAATACCATTAACGAAGTTTTACGGATGAATGCTTTACCTATCATTAATGAAAATGATACAGTAGCGGTGCATGAACTCAAAGTTGGCGACAACGATAATATGGCTGCCCACGTCGCTGATCTAGCCGATGCTGACCTGCTGGTTTTATGTTCAGATATCGACGGTCTCTATACAGGTGACCCATCTGATGATGAGAATGCGGAATTGATACCAGAAATTCGAGAAATTAATGCAGAAATTTACGCTTTGGCTGGCGATTCATCCAACCCGATGGCCACAGGTGGTATGCAAACTAAGATTGAGGCTGCAGAAAAAGCGGTTCAAAGAGGCATAAATACAGCTATTATCAATGGCCAGGATTATAAAAATTTTGATCATCTGCTAAATAATAAATTATATGGCAGTCTTTTCTATCGGACCCGGAATCCTCGCGCTGCTAAGAAAAATTGGATTCTGCATACTCTGCCCTCGGAAGGCCACATAATTGTTGACAAAGGAGCGGCTGCAGCTATCCGCCAGGATAATGCTTCCTTATTGCCCTCCGGTATTCTGGAGATTGAAGGCAAATTCAACAAAGGTGATGCTGTCAAAATAGTAAGTCAGCATAAAGGGGAGAGAGAAACAGTGGCAAAAGGCATTACTCAGTATGATTCTGCCGGTCTGGAAAAAATTAAAGGCGTTCACAGTTCTCAGATCCAATCAGTACTGGGCTACTTTAATAGTGACACAATTATCCAGAGAGATGATCTTGTTCTTTTAGAAAATATAACCCATAAGGAGTATATAAGATGAGTTATAACATCGAAAAAATAGTTCAATCCTGTCAAAAAGCATCCCGGAAAATTGCCGGGCTCACAAATGCTGAAAAAAATGCAGTCTTAAATTCCATAGCTGAACAGATGGAAAAGCACAGCCAGGAAATCATTACCAAAAATAAAATCGATATGGAGAATGCTGAAAAAAATGATCTCCCCGATGCCATGAAAGACCGCCTGCTTCTTAATAAAAAACGAATCTCCAAAATGGCTAAGGCTGTACGAGAAATCGCTGAACTTGACGATCCTGTTGGCAAAATTGGGGAGTATAAAAAACGTCCTAGCGGTATTCAGGTCGCCCGAATGTCAATTCCTCTAGGTGTAATTGCCATGATCTATGAATCACGTCCCAATGTGACTTCTGATGCAGCCGCCCTCTGCCTGAAAGCCGGAAATGCTATTGTTTTGCGGGGTGGCTCTGAGGCTTTCCATTCAAATCAGGCCATTGCCAATGTCATTCACAAAGCCCTTGAAAAGCAGGGGTTGCCAAAGGCGATTGTTACATTGATCCCCACAACCGACCGAGAAGCTGTCAACCAATTACTCCAGATGAATCAGTATATAGATCTTCTAATTCCTAGAGGTGGCGAAGGTCTTATCCGATTCGTCGATGAAAATAGTAGGATTCCGGTCATCAAACATTATAAAGGAGTCTGTCATCTTTATGTCGATAAGTATGCTGATCTTAACAAGGCTATGAAGCTGCTCATTGACGGCAAAGTTAGTCGAACCGGAGTTTGTAATGCTCTGGAGACCTTGCTTGTTCACGAAAAAAATGCCCAGGATTTTCTATCTTTGGTTTCCAGCAATGAACATCTTGAAGATGTCCTCATGCACGGCTGTGAGACCACTCAGAAAATAATTCCCGAAGTAAAGGCTGCAACTGAAGACGATTACTACGCCGAATATCTGACCAAAGAAATTGCCATTAAGGTTGTAAGTTCTCAGCAGGAGGCAATCGATCATATTCATAAGTATGGCTCTGACCATACTGAGGTTATTGCTACTGAAAATATCGATAGAGCTCAAGATTTTACAAAACAGGTTAATTCTTCTGTGGTAATGGTCAATGCCTCTTCCCGATTTTCTGACGGTGGAGAATTGGGCCTCGGTGCTGAAATAGGGATTTCTACAACCAAGCTTCATGCTTATGGTCCCATGGGAGTTGATTCATTGACGACAAAAAAATTCATTGTGTTAGGCAAAGGTAGCACACGACATAATATAGTATAGAATTATGAGAATAAAGAGCAACAAATAGATAGGTGGAAAAATGCAAAAACCATATATCGGTTCCAATAATCTTTATGACCAAAGTTTTGAGCATGACAATTGTGGAATAGGATTTACTGCAAATATTGATGGCACTCGTTCTCACAAGATAGTCAGTGATGGGATTCGCATGCTAGTTAATCTGGAACACCGGGGAGCGGTCGGTGGAGATAATTCAACAGGTGATGGAGCCGGTCTATTGATGGAAATTCCTGATAAGTTTTTCCGCAGCCAGTTAACATCCAAGTTCACCTTACCACAAGAGGGAAAATATGCCACCGGAATGATATTCTTTCCTGAAAACAATAGTTTTATTAAAAAATGTAAATCTATTATTCATCAAATTGTCGAAAAGGAAGAGGCTGAAGTTCTTGGATGGCGTTCTGTACCTACTGACAAAAGATGTTTGCAGGGACTTGCCCTTCGAACCGAACCGGTTGTCAAACAAATTTTCATAGGCAGAAACAAAATAGACGAAAGTTCTTTTGCTAGAAAATTATATGTAATACGGCGTCAAATAGAAAAAGAGGTTGATGAATGGCGGCGAGAAGATGATATTTTTTACATTGCCAGTTTATCAGAGAAGATCATAGTATATAAGGGGCTGCTAACTGGAACGCAACTACCTCAATTTTATACAGATTTACAAAATGATGATTTTCAATCAGCCTTTGCAATAATTCACCAGCGTTTTAGTACCAATACTTTACCGACCTGGCACCGTGCTCAGCCTATGCGCTACATTGCTCACAATGGCGAGTTCAATACGCTTCAAGGCAATATTAATCGCATGAAAGCCCGGGAAGCCACATTATCTTCAGGTAAATTTGGTGACAATGTCGAGAAAATCAAACCGGTCATCGATATTTCAGGAAGTGATTCAGCCATTTTTGATAATGTTCTGGAGTTTTATCTCAATGGCGGGCGAAGAATTCCTCATGTTATGATGATGATGGTTCCGGAAGCCTATTCACCGGAAATTCAGATGAGCGCCGACAAAAGAGCTTTTTATGAATTTCATTCCGCCATAATGGAGCCCTGGGACGGACCGGCTGCTCTGGTTTTTTCTGATGGACGCTATATTGGAGCAACTCTAGATCGGAATGGTTTGCGGCCGATACGTTACACATTAACTAAAGAGGGTCAGGTGGTTCTGGCTTCAGAAACCGGTGTTCTAGATATCGATGCTGACAAAATCCAAAAAAAAGGCCGTATAAAAGGCGGGAAAATGTTTCTCGTAGATCTCAAGCAGCAGAGAATTGTTCCTGATAATGAAATCAAAGCCAAAATCTCGCGCCGGTATCCCTACAGGCAGTGGGTTGAGAGAATGCGGATAAAACTGCGAGGATTATTCTCACCATCAACTATGCCCAAAATGGATTCAAAGGAACTGCTTCGAAAACAATTGTGTTTTGGATACACCGATGAAGAAGTTAAGCATCTGATTCTGCCTATGGTTAAAACTGGCCAGGAGGCAATTGGCAGCATGGGTAATGATACTGCAATTCCAATTATGTCCCAAAAAACAAAAAATTTGTTTAATTACTTTAAACAGCAATTTGCTCAGGTGACCAACCCTCCTATTGATCCTCTTCGTGAGGAGCTGGTCATGTCTTTGGAGAGTTTTGTCGGTCGAGAATATGATTCCATAGGTGAAAACCCTCAAAACTATCGAGGATTAAAATTGCATCATCCTGTGCTCAGCTTTGACGATCTGGAAAGATTGAAACATCCCGACCATCCAGATCTGAAATCTGCGGAACTGGACATACTATTTCAGCCCGAGCAGGAGAACCTGGAAACACGGCTAGAAACAATTTTTGCTGAAGCCAAATGCCAGATAAAAATAAATGATGTTTCATTGCTAATTTTAACAGACCGAAATCTTAATAAAAATCAGGTTCCTATACCAGTCATCCTGGCAGCATCCGGCCTTAATCACTACTTGATAGCGGAAGGCCTTCGTACCAGAGCCGCCATTATTGTGGAAACTGGCGAGGTGCGGGAAGTAATGCATTTTGCCCTATTACTCGGCTATGGAACAGATGCTATCTGTCCTTATCTGGCCTTTCAAACCGTAAGAAAACTTTACAATTCTGATTACTTATCACGGGCCAATACACCTGGTGATGCTATGGATTCCTATATTACAGCCGTAAAAAAAGGACTTCTAAAAACTTTCAGCAGGATGGGAATTTCTACTGTTCATGGATTTTTTGGAACTCAAATATTTGAAGCAGTTGGCTTGAATGAAAAAGTGGTTGATAAATATTTTACAGGTACTCCTTCTCGAATTGGCGGAATGGGACTAAAAGAAATTGCCAGAGAATCTCGCCTCATGCATAAAAAAGCCTTTCCCGGTCATGGTAATCTACCCGGGCTACTGGAAGCAGGGGGGGAATACAGAATCAGAAAAGATGGAGAAAAACACTTCTGGAATGCAAAGACTATATACAAACTCCAATATAGTGTTCGCCAAAATGATTATAAAGAATTCAAAGATTTTAGTCATCAGATCAATGCTATGCAGCAGGACGCTGGACTTATTAGAGGACTAATCGATTTTAAAGAACGGGAGTCAGTTTCAATCGAAGAAGTTGAAGCGGTAGATTCGATAGTTACCCGCTTTGCTACTGCAGCAATGTCCATGGGTTCCATTAGTAAAGAAGCTCATGAGACCATTGCCATTGCTATGAATAGGTTGGGTGGAAAAAGCAACTCTGGAGAAGGTGGTGAAGACCCGGCCCGTTTTCAAGATCTACCCAATGGCGACAGCAAATGCTCAGCAATCAAACAGGTGGCCTCAGGCCGCTTTGGTGTAACCACCGAGTATCTTAGAAATGCTAGAGAAATTCAGATCAAAATGGCCCAGGGCGCTAAACCCGGTGAAGGTGGACAATTACCCGGGCACAAAGTCAGCGAAGAAATTGCCAGAATAAGACATACAACACCTGGCGTTACTCTGATTTCCCCGCCACCTCATCATGATATTTATTCAATAGAAGACCTGGCGCAATTGATCTATGATCTCAAATCTGTTAGTGACAATCAACGTGTATCGGTTAAATTGGTATCCGAAGCCGGAGTGGGAACAGTTGCCGCTGGAGTTGCCAAGGCTAAGGCCGACATGGTATTGATCTCCGGTCAGGATGGCGGAACCGGTGCTTCGCCTTTGACAGCCATTAAACATGCTGGTTTGCCCTGGGAACTGGGACTTGCTGAAGCTCAGCAAACTCTGGTACAAAATTGCCTGCGAGACCAGATTCGAGTGCAGGTTGACGGTCAGCTACGCACAGGCCGTGACCTGGCAATTGCCACACTTCTTGGTGCTGAGGAATATGGTTTTGGTACCTCAGTTCTGGTAACTCTGGGTTGTGTATTGATGCGGAAATGTCACAAAAACACCTGCCCTGTTGGTATTGCTACTCAGGATCCGAACCTGCGGAAAAATTTCAAAGGCAAACCCGAGTATGTTGAACGCTTTCTCCGCTTCCTTGCTCAGGATTTCCGGGAAACTATGGCACAATTGGGTTTCAGAACAGTTGACGAAATGGTCGGCCACGTTGATGCACTCGACTTCAAAAAAGCCATCAATCACTGGAAAGCAGAAAATGTCAATCTAGCCAAATTACTCAATGCTGACCATCTTAAAAACGATGCTCCTCTGAGCAGTGCCGATGATACAACAGAAATCAAACCTGCTGACTTAGAGCTTGAACTTGTTGAGCCAGTCCAACAGGCCATTAATAAAAATAAAAAGGTCAAGATAGTCAGAAATATCCGTAATGTTCACCGTACAGTTGGCAGCTATATTAGCGGTAAAATTGTGGATAGCAAAGGTCTCAAGGGCCTACCTGAAGACAGCGTTAAATTACAATTACACGGATCAGCCGGTCAAAGTGTAGGGGCCTTTCTGGCATCCGGAATCAGTATGGAAATCGAAGGCGATGCCAACGACTATCTAGGAAAAGGCATGTCGGGCGGACGAATTATTCTCAAGGCCCCAGAAGAAATCCGCAGTAATACTCAAACAGATATTATTTGTGGTAATGTTGCTTTGTATGGCGCAACTCAAGGAGAGGTTTTTATTAATGGTTCTGCAGGAGAGCGTTTTGCTGTCCGGAATAGTGGAGCCACAGCAGTTGTAGAAGGTGTTGGCGATCATGGTTGTGAGTATATGACCGGTGGAACAGTCATTGTTCTTGGGGAAACAGGTAAAAACTTCGCAGCTGGAATGACCGGAGGGATTGCCTATGTTTATGATCCGGCTGAAAGATTCGACACAAATTGCAATCTGGATATGGTCATTCTGGAGAGTGTCTGGAAACAGGAAGACAAAGATATATTAAAAAAATTGATTACCAAACATAATCAATACACAAATAGTTATCAGGCTGAAAAAATACTTAAAAATTGGGATGCTAACCACCCCTTATTCGTCAAAGTTGTGCCTATCGATTATAAAAAAGTATTGGAAAGAATGGAAATGAAAGAAGGCCGTGAAAAGGAAACAGTCTCAGCAACCGAGGAGGTTTATTTTGACTAAAGAATATAATTTTACTCGAATACAAAAAAAAGAACCCACCAAACGTAAAGTCAATGACCGAGTTCAGGACTTTCAGGAGATTGAAAAAGCTTTGCCTGAACAAATACTCCAACAACAGGCTTCCCGTTGTATGGATTGTGGAGTAGCCTTTTGCCACAGCTTTGGCTGCCCTCTGGCTAATAGAATTCCCGATATCAACACCCTGGTCTATCGGGGAAAATGGCGAGAAGCCCTGGAAATGCTCCACGCTACCAACAATTTTCCCGAATTCACCGGGAAATTATGTCCGGCCTTATGCGAAGCATCCTGTACTCTTGAACTGGATTACACTTCTGTTGCCATTAAACAGATCGAAAACAAAATTGTAGAAAAAGGCTGGCAGGAGGGTTGGATAAAACCGCAGCAGCCTGATATACAATTATCCCAAAAAATCGCAATAATCGGTTCGGGACCAACTGGCTTAACAGCAGCCCAGGAACTGGCCAGAACAGGTTTCCAGGTAACAGTTTTTGAAAAATCGGCCCAATTGGGTGGCCTTTTACGATATGGTATTCCCGATTTTAAAATGGACAAAAAGATACTTGGCAGACGGCTACAACAACTTTACGATGAAGGGATCCGATTTGAAACGCGAGTCGAAATCGGGCGTGATATTTCTGTGCGCTATTTATTACGAAGTTTTGATGCTGTCTTGTTTGCAGTTGGCACACCAAAATCTAAACGACTCGATCTACCCGGAAATAGCCTCAAAGGCATTACAAGCGCCCATCAATATCTGACTCAGCAGAATAAATTGAATTCCGGTGAAATCAGTAAAATCAAAGAAGAACTCAATGCCAGAAATAAAGATGTTGTAATAATTGGTGGAGGCGATACCGGTTCAGATTGTATGGGTACAGCTTTGCGGCAGGGAGCAGCCAGCGTGACCATGTTGGAAATTTTGCCCAAACCGCCTCAAAAAAGAAGTTCCAATGATCCCTGGCCTTTATATCCTCATATTTTTCGTAAAAGTTCTTCTATGGAAGAAGGTGGTGAAATTTTATGGAGCACATTAACAACCGAGTTTATTGGAGAAAAAAATAATATTAAAGCTGTAAAAACAAAACAGGTTCAGTGGTCAGATGGAAATTTTGAGACAATTCCAGGTAGTGAAAAACAGCTTGCAGCCGGACTCGTAATTCAAAGCCTGGGGTTTGAACTCGACACTGATAAAGGATTATATAGTCATCATGGTATGCTCATTAGTGATGATGGTAATCTGCGTTCACATAATTCCAGAATTTTTACGGCGGGTGATTGCGCTACTGGCCCATCTTTGATCGTTAATACTATCAATGAAGGTCGCCAGGCTGCCCAAAAAATTATAAAAAAGCTGTTATAAAATTATTTAAAACCTATCGCTCTAAAACCGCTACAATTTCAGAGCATAAACCCAATCAGAATAGAAAGGAACTGATGCTAGACCAACATTATCAGACAAGACAGAAAAAAATCAACAGTGTAAGAACCAAATTTAACCGAGCGCTGACCTTGACTGAAAAAATTCTATATGGCCATTTTTATGAAGAGAATCCGATTGATGAATTCAAGCGCAATAAAGACTATATAATGCTGCAACCGGACCGTTTGGCCATGCAGGATGCTACCGGACAAATGGCACTGCTTCAATTCATGAACACAGGTCGCAAGAATGTTGCCCTACCCGCTTCTGTCCATTGCGATCATTTAATCATTGCTGATCAAGGTAGAGAAGATGATCTCAAGTCTGCCAAACAGGAAAACCAGGCTGTTTATGACTTTCTACAATCTGCATCTCGAAAATTTGGCCTTGATTTCTGGAAACCTGGGTCGGGCATTATTCATCAAATTATTCTCGAAAATTATGCTCTACCAGGAAATTTGATGCTAGGGACAGATTCCCATACTCCCAACTGTGGTGGAATTGGTATGCTTGGAATTGGCGTTGGTGGAGCCGATGCCGTTGATGTTATGGCTGGTTTCTCCTGGGAATTAAAAATGCCCAAAATTATTGGCATTTATTTAGAAGGAGAATTGCCTCAAAGTATAGCAGCTAAAGATGTGATTTTGTATTTAACCGGCCTTTTGGGAGCCAAGGGCGCTACCAATGCAGTCTTAGAATATTTTGGTCCCGGCTGTAAAAGCATTTCCCCTACTGGACGAGCCACAATCTGTAATATGGGAGCAGAAACAGGTGCGACTTCGTCATTATTTTCTGCTGATGAAACCACTTTCAAATTTTTACAAAAAACGGGCCGGGAAAGTGCGGCAAAAATAGTAGAAAAGTACAAAGACTGTTTAAAAGCCGATCAAAAGGTGTATAATAAACCAGATCAATATTATGATCGAGTCGTGAAAGTTGATCTTTCTCAACTTGAGCCCCATTTGAATGGTCCTTTTACTCCTGATGCAGCCTATCAAGCATCCCAATTTCAAAACATTCCAGAAAAAACTCAGGCTCCTGCAGAAATTTCAGCCGCTCTGATCGGTTCCTGCACAAACGCATCTTATCAGGATCTCAAAAAGGTTGCTACTATTCTCGAAAATGCTAGTGAGCAGAGCCTGAAATTGAAATCCGATCTGATTGTCAATCCTGGATCAGAAGCAATCAGTCAACTTTGTAAAAAAGAGGGCTTTTTCAAAATTATTGAACAGGCTGGGGGAAAGATAATGGCCAATGCCTGTGGCCCTTGTATAGGCCAATGGAACAGAAAGAATTCTCCTGCTGGGAAAAACACAATAATCACGTCTTTTAACCGCAACTTCCGCAAAAGAAATGATGGAAACCCAGAAACTTATGCCTTCCTGGCCTCACCAGAGACTGTCACAATCCTAGCGCTGGCAGGACGAGTTGATTTCAATCCACTTCAGGATAATTTGGAAAATGAAAAAGGCGATAAAATAAAAGCATTGCAACTCTTTGAAGGCCTTGACTCTATTACAATGCCTGTCATAGAAACGCCAACGTCAATTTTTGGGCGAGGAAAAGATCATCAAACAGAAATAAAAATATCAGAAAAGAGCCAGCGTGTAGCTCGATTAAAGCCCTTTCCCGCTCATCAAAAGGAAAACTTGACCGGTCTTAAACTCCTGGTTAAGACCGAGGGAAAATGCACTACCGATCATATTTCTCAGGCAGGTAGATGGCTACAGTTCCGGGGCAATCTGGATAAAATCTCTGATAATCTATTGTTAGGTGCTAATAACTATTTTTATTCTAAAGCAGGCTACACAAAGAATCATCTTACTCAGAAATACGATTCAATCCCAAAAGTTGCTCGCCATTATAAAAAGCAAGGAGTTCATTCGGTGATTGTGGCTGAAGATAATTATGGAGAAGGTTCCTCTCGAGAACACGCTGCTATGGAACCTCGCTATATGGGAGTAGAGTCTGTTCTGGCCAAATCATTCGCCCGTATTCACGAAACAAATTTGAAAAAGCAGGGGGTTCTGGCTTTGACTTTCCAAAGTCAAAAGGATTATGAAAAAATAAGAGAAAACGATACAATTGATATTATTGGTTTGCCGGAATTTGCACCCGAATCTGAACTCCAGATTATCCTTCACCATGAGGATGATGCCCGTGAAATTTTAACAATGGAGCATACTTATAGTAAATTACAGATTGAATGGTTCTGGCAGGGCAGTGCTATTAACTGGATCAGCAAACAGGAGGAGGAGCAATGAGCTTTAACATTATCCAAAAGAAAGACGGCAAATTGAAAATTCCCGATAAAGTTACAATTCCATTTATTGAAGGCGATGGAATTGGTCGAGACATCACCAAACCATCTTTGAAGCTAATAAATAAAGTTGTTGAGAAGACTTCAAATAGGCAAAAAAATATTAAATGGAAAGAGATGCTGGCTGGAGAAAAAGCCAACCAGAAGGCAGGGTCTCATTTACCAGAGGAAACACTTGCGGCTTTTCAAAAATATAGTGTCGGTATCAAAGGCCCTCTGACAACACCTGTTGGAAAAGGCTTCCGTTCTCTAAATGTTGCTCTCAGGCAACAATTGGACTTGTATGTGTGCTTACGACCTGTCAAATGGATTCCTGGTCTGCCTTCGCCTGTCAAGTATCCTGACAAAGTTGATCTTCATATTTTTCGTGAAAATACGGAAGATATTTATGCCGGAATTGAGTATGAACTGGGAAAACCTGATAATGAGAAGGCTAAAAATTTTCTCCTCGATGAAATGCAGGAAAAAAATATCAGATTTCCTGATAGTTCAGCTTTTGGCATCAAGCCTATTTCACGTCAGGGTTCAGAGCGGCTGATAAGAGCGGCAATTAATTATGCGCTGGAAAATAGTCTTCCTTACATAACTTTGGTTCACAAGGGCAACATCATGAAATTCACTGAGGGCGCTTTTAAAAAATGGGGCTATGATCTGGCTGAGAAAGAATTCAGCAACCAGGTTATGACAGGTCGAGAATACAAACGTATAATAAAATCAGAAGGACAAACAAAGGCTGACAGGGCCTGGGAAAAAGCTCGAAAAGAGGGTCGTTTATTAATTAAAGATGTTATTGCGGATGCTTTTTTTCAAGATATTTTGCTGCAACCGGAAGAACATTCCGTAGTGGCCACAATGAATCTGAATGGTGATTATATTTCTGATATGGCTGCTGCTATGGCTGGCGGGATTGGAATATCGCCAGGCGCCAACATTAATTATGATTCAGGATTGGCAATTTTTGAAGCCACTCATGGCACAGCACCTGATATTGCTGGTACAGGCCAGGCCAATCCAACTTCATTTTTACTCTCGGCCGCACTTATGCTGGAATATTTAGGCTGGGGGGATATTGCCATCCAACTTCGAAAGGCCATTCAAGCGCAGATTAATTCCCGAAGAGTTACATCGGACCTTTATAAACAGATGAATAAACCTGAAAAAAATCTAAGCACAACTGAGTTCATCAGCGAAATTAGCGATAAAATTTAAATGGAGGGCTATTATGGGGGCCAAAAAAAATAAATTCATTGAAAAGTTGACGAAAAAGATAAAATCAGTTTGCCAAATAGAAAAAAACTTATTTCACAAATATGATGTTAAAAGAGGCTTGCGAAATAGAGACCATACCGGTGTTCTGGTAGGCCTCACCAATATAGGCGATGTAATTGGCTATCGAAAAGAAGTTGAAAAAATAATTCCTATTGATGGCGAGCTTTATTATCGCGGTTATAAAATTACCGACCTTGTAGAAGGATTCCAAAACGATGGTCGCCAGGGATTTGATGAAATCTGCTATTTACTTTTTACTGGAGAATTGCCGAATAATGAGGAGCTCCGAATATTTTCCAGCTACCTGGCCGAAAACCGGAAACTTCCCCAGGTATTT
>DATGCI010000278.1:0-4408 GCA_035312185.1 bacterium | reverse complement strand
AGGTGGCAATAGTGTTAAGGAGTTGCGGGAAAGTATGAAAAGTGCTCGCAATCTTTACAAAGGTGGTTTCCAGGTGCCCCATTCTCCTAACCCACCAAAATTCACAGTGGAACCCCAGAATCACGCTATTACAATCGATTGGAGCTGGAAAGATAGTTATGAAGGTTATCCACCAACAGAATCGATTGATGAATCCCGGACTGACAATATAGTCAAAGATTTTGATGGCTTCAAAGTTTATCGGAGTGTGGATGGTCCAGATGGTCCCTGGAATCTTGTTGCTCAATATGATAGCATAAATGGTCATGGTTATGATTCTGGTTTAAAGTACGAATTTACTGATACAGGATTAAAAAATGGTTTAAAGTACTGGTATTCAGTTACATCCTATGATATCAGGGATGATTCTGCAGGAGTTGGGCCTTTAGAATCCCCAATTTCCTACTTTGTAAGATCAACAATGCCCGGTCCAAAACCAGAATATCAGGATGAAGATAAAGTATACGCAGTACCTAATCCTTATCGAGCCGATGTAGATTATTCTCAAAATCCGGCCTGGGAATATCCGACTCAGGAGTTGCGAGATGAATGGTATGAAATTGATCGAAGAATTGCTTTTATGAATCTACCTGCAGAATGTGAAATCAAAATATTTACATTGAATGGAATTCTAGTAAAAGAAATGGAGCATAATAGAGCTTCTAAAGGGCATAATATTGCCAGCTGGAATCTGCTCAATAAAAATAATCATACTGTTGGTAGTGGAATCTATTATTTCGTTGTTAATGGTCAGGGAGTAAGTAGCGATTTCAAGCAAGTCGGTAAATTTGTGGTTGTAAAATAGGAATATATGAAAAAGATGATGAAAAAAATATTCATACTGATCACAATTATTCTGGGTATAAATTTCTCAAATGCCCAGCAGGGAGAATTCCCGCCGCCTAATAGCGATTTCAAATGGCACCAGATAAATAATGTAAAAATGCTGGTTGGGAATATTGGCTCTTCCCATCCTAGCTGGGTTGGAATTGCTGACCAGGGTTATGTATTGAATTATCCCAAAGGCAGTAATAATGATATTTTGGCTTATAATGGTATCTGGCTAGGCGCCATTGTTGATGGTGATACACTGGCTAGCATATCTGGAGCCTATGATGCTTCTGGCGAAAGTCCGGGTGGCCATACTCATGAATTTTATCCTGCCTATAATCCTGCTGATACTATGTATTCCCTCAGTGTATTTGATAAAAGAGACCCAAATGTAGATGCTAATGAAGTTAATGACTTTTTTAATCCAAATGGTACTCTCCATGATGGTTATTATCCCATCTCACAGGAGGATATTTTGTGTCAGTACAATGATTATAAAGTCACAAAAAATACTCCTGAAGCACCGGCTATTTTGAATCTGCATGAACCGATGTACGCTCGCATTATTGAAAGAACCTTTGCCTGGGATAATGAGTGGTATTCTGATATAATTTTTTATGATTACTTCATTATCAATGATAGTGAAAATATTTGGGAAGATGTCTATATTGGAATTTATTCTGACAACAACAGTGGTAATTTTGAAATAGGCGTAAGCAACAATGACGATCTTTGCTGGTGGGATGAAGAAGAAAATTTTATGATCCAGACTGATCAACCGGGTACAGGTGGAGATGATTTTGATCCTATGGCTTATATTGGATGGGATTTTTTAGGGTTAAAATATAACAATAAGGACGAAATAGATCTGAAGAATCTGGAGAGGACTTTCTGGGGCTGGGAAGGCGGACCTAAAGACGCTCATACAAATGCCGAATATTACCGCCGTATGGCAATGAATATTATTGATCGTACTTATGGCCCTGATGTTACTGGCCATGTAAAAGGTATGATTTCCCATGGACCTGTTGAAGAATTATTACCGGGAGATACATTGCGGGCAACAATAGCTTTGGTTGGTGGTAAAACAATTAAACACTTACGCAATAATGTAAAATCAGCCCGTTCTTTAAACAAATCCGGTTATCAGGTTCCACAGGCACCGAATCCTCCAAAATTCACACTTGAGCCAATGAATCATGCAATCAAATTAGACTGGCACTGGAAAGATAGCTATGAAGGTTATCCACCAACTGAATCCCGGGATGAATCCAGAACTGATGGTATTGTTTACGATTTTGACGGATTTAAGGTTTATCGTAGTCTGGAAGGTCCTAATGGGCCCTGGAATCTTGTTGCTCAATATGATAGTATAAATGGGCATGGCTATGATTCAGGCCTTCAATATGAATTTATTGATGAAGGCCTCAAAAATGGATTCAAGTATTGGTATTCCGTGACTTCCTATGATATTCGCGATGATTCTTCCGGAATAGGGCCAATGGAATCCCCACTTACTTACAGTGTCGAATATACAGTTCCAGGACCAAAACCTGAATATCAGGAAAATGATAAAGTATATGCTGTTCCTAATCCCTACCGGGCTGATCTTGACTATTCTGAAAATCCAGCCTGGGAAATACCTACTCAGGAATTGCGTGATGAATGGTATGAAATTGACCGCAGAATTGCTTTTATGAATCTTCCTGAAGAATGTAATATCAAAATTTTCACCCTAAATGGAATTCTTGTTAATGAAATTGATCATAAAAGAGCTCAAAAAGGCCATAATATCGCCAGCTGGAATCTCCTCAATAAAAATAATCATACTGTAGGCAGTGGCATATATTACTTTGTTGTAGAAGGCCTGAGAAAGGATTCTTTTAAACAGGTTGGTAAATTTGTAATTGTAAAATAAAAATAGGATAAAAGGAATGAAGCACAAGCAAAACATCTTTCAAGTCAAAAAAGCAATTTATTTATTTGCTCTGTTATTTGGGCTTTTTGCCTTTCAAAATTTGCAGGCCCAAACCTACAATAAGCCGGGTAATACTGCTGCATCTTTTCTAAAGATGTCACCAACTCCGAGAGGAGAAGCTATGGGTTCGGCTGTTATTGGAATTACTGATGATGCCTCTGCTGTTTTTTCTAATCCGGCAGGTTTAATGAATATACAAAATATGAATATTCAATTTGGAAGAACAAATTTACCGGCAAATATCGGTTTGACATATTCAAGTGTTGCTAAAAAGTTCGGCAACCATCACGCCTTTGCCCTTTCTGTACTGGGTTTAACTACTGATGAAATGAAAGTTCGAACACCACTCCAACCAGAGGGTACAGGGCAAACTTTCCATTCAGGTCAATATGCTTTTGGGCTTACTTATGCGCGCGACTATACTGATAAGTTCAAAGTTGGTTTTACAGCTCGTATTCTGGACCTCAATATTGTTAGTGGAATGTATAGCCAGACATCATGGAGTGCCGATATTGGACTTCAGTATCATTCCGCTCTACCTGGACTTCTGGAAGGAACGATCATTGCCGTGGCGATCAGAAATTTTGGTCCTCAGATTACTTATGCAAAAGAAGGTTACGGCTTGCCACTTAATTATGTGATTGGCGCTGCCAAACCAATTGAAGGCCTCTTTTTCGAAAATGATAAAATGCATCTGGCTGCCAACTGGAATAAAGCTCTCGATGAAAAAGAAAAAGCTCAGGTTGGTATGGAGTACATTTTTAATGATCTGCTTGAATTACGCTTTGGCTACAAGTTTGCTTCCGGAGAACAGGGTTTTAGTACGGGATTGGGTGTAAAACAGCAAATTATGCAAAGAGAACTTGTTTTTCGCTACGCTTTTTCACCTTTTGGAGTAATTGGTAATGTTCACAGGTTCTCATTAGGTGTAAATCTATAGTTAATAAACTAGAGGAGGATAATAAAAAGAAATGAAAACAAATTGTTTAAGAAAATTTGATGCTAACTTTAATTTAAAATGGAGGAAAGAACTATGAAGAAGATGTTAAATAGTTCAAAGACACTCTTCTTGATGGCTATGCTGTTAAGTGTAACTCTCTCTTTTGGTGCTCTCTTTGAAGTAGGTGATGTACCATTTGCAACAGGTTTTGAAGTTGAAGAGACTGCTGTTGATAGTCTTGAAAATGGCTTCACGTATTACTGGCAGGATACTGCCCCAGATACACTTATGTCTGATGAAGGTGATACTCTAGTAAAAGGTGAAGATTTTGATGGCAGTGATCTCGCCCTTGCCGAAATTGTAAGTGATCAATCTTTTGAAGGAGATAAATCTCTCCATCTTACAAACTTAATCGATTCTGTATCTATGCACGGTGGTGCTGCTTTTACATTTCCAGATAGTGAACTGGTAGTTGGTGCTGAATATACTCTCACATTTCAGTCGAAATATTCCCTTACTGAAGGTGAGGCCTTCTTCACTATTGGTGGATATTACGATGGTAATATCGAAGGTACCTGGACAGGTCTAAGTGATGGCTGGGAAGAAGTCAGCTATACTTT
>DATGCI010000277.1:0-2915 GCA_035312185.1 bacterium | reverse complement strand
ACCACTCTATATTTCAATTCATGCCACCGATCCTCAGGCCAGAAAGCAACTTTTTCAATTCGAAGATTACATTCCAATTCTGGAAAAACTGGAATATCTTGATCAGCATAATATTGAGATGCACACGCAAATTGTCCTGGTGCCAGGAGTCAATGATGGAGAGATTCTAGAAAAAACCATTAAAGATCTATATAATTTCAAAAACTCAATAAAATCAGTGGCAATTGTTCCGGTCGGTTTGACAAAACATCGGAAAAGACTACCTCATATTGATCCTGTTGATCGAGAGTTAGCCCAAAATGTTCTGGAAAAAGAAAAAGTCTGGCAAAAAAAATACAGAAATAATGAAGAAGAAAATTTTGTCTATGTTGCTGATGAGATTTATCTTCTAGCTGATCAAAAGCTACCCCAAGCTGCCCATTATGCTGATTACTATCAGATAGAAAATGGTGTCGGGCTTTCAAGAAAAATTATTGATGAGATGCTGGATAATATCCACAAATCCAGCTACTCGCCCAAATCTAAAACTAAAATACTTCTGGTATCGGGAGTGTTAGGTAGTAAAGTCCTTAGAGAATATGTTCTGCCAGATCTACAAAAAGTGCCCAATCTAGAATTGAATATTTTACCGATCAAAAATAAATTTTTTGGAGAATCGGTAACTGTTAGTGGCCTATTGACTGGTCAGGATATAATTGATCAGGTCGCAGAGCAGTCTTCTCAATATGATGCAGTTTTTCTGCCCCCCCGTTGTATCAATCATAATGGAGTATTGCTGGATGATGTTACTCCGGAGGAGATTGAGGAAAAAATTGGAACGAAAGTAGTACTCGCTGGTACAAATATATTGGAGAAAATGAGTTATGTCAAAAATTAAACCGCTTGTGGCCATAGTTGGTCGGCCAAATGTTGGAAAATCAACTCTGTTTAACAGAATTATTGAAGATCGCAAATCTATTGTCGATTCTGTGCCTGGTGTTACCCGGGATAGAGTCTATGAAGATGCTGAATGGGGCGGTCGTAAATTTTCTCTGATTGATACCGGGGGATATATGCCTTATTCCGATGATAAAATCGACAAGGCCACTCGCGCTCAGGCTAATATCGCTGTCAAGGAGGCTGATCTCCTGCTTTTCGTGGTTGATGTTCGGGATTCGATTACTGGAATCGATAGGGACGTCGCCCAAATATTAAGAAAAAGCAATAAGCCTATTTTTCTGGTAGTCAATAAATGTGATAATCAAAAATATATCGATGATACTTATGAATTCTATGAACTTGGTCTGGGAGAACCTTTTCCCGTTTCTGCAATTAATGGCAGAGGCGTTGGTGATCTTCTTGATATGGTCATCGAAAAATTACCGGTTGAGCTTTATTATGAAGATGAAAAGCGCCTCAATATGGCCATTATTGGAAAACCCAATGCTGGTAAATCTTCTCTGACCAATGCTTTGCTGGGTATGGAAAAATCGATTGTTACTGATATACCGGGAACAACTCGGGATGCAATCGACACTGATCTGGACTATGATGGTCATGAAATAACTCTGATCGATACTGCTGGATTGCGAAAAAAGAAAAAAGTCGATGACGGTGTCGAGTTTTACAGTACAGTCAGGGCAAATAAATCAATCCAGCGCTGTGATTTGGCTGTTCTAATAATTGACGCCTATCAGGGGTTTACCCGCCAGGATGCCAATATTGTCAACACGGTGATTCGTTATAGGAAGGGCTTAATAATTGCCTATAATAAATGGGATTTGATAAATGGTGATGTCAATACTGCCCAGGATTATTTTGATAGAACCGTTGGTCTCTATTCACAATTGAAATACTATCCTTTCATTTTTATTTCTGCAAAAAATGGACGCCGTATTCGAAATGTTCTTGACCTAGCAATTGAGATATTCAATGAACGCAAAAAAACTGTTTCAACTAAAAATCTCAATAAATATTTTGAAAAGATAATTGAGAGAACTCCGCCGCCTGCTGAAAAGGGACGCTATATAAAAATAAAATATATCAGTCAGGTTCATACTGCACCACCTGTTTTTGTTTTCTTCTCCAATTTCCCCAAATTAATTGGTGAAAATTATCGACGTTTTCTGGAAGGTAAATTGCGGGATGAATTTGGCTTCAATGGAGTTCCGATTACAATGAGATTCAGGAAAAAGTAAAATGGGAAAACCGCTTCTCTATATATTTTCGCTCCTATTTCTATTTAATGGTCTGAAGGCTGAGCGAAAAATATATTCCAGCTACAACCAGAAAAATGATCTTGTTCAGTTATCTTCGCTTAAAAAAGTGGGGGAAACTGCTCAAAGGAGAGATCTACCTGAAACTTATATAACTCCTGAGGGCAATTTTAAGATCCATTACACTTTATCTGGTGCCGATGCTGTAGATTCTGTCGGTTATGTAATTGAAGCGGGACGGGCAGCAGAACATGCCTATTCAATTTTAATTGACAGTTTAAATTTTCAACCGCCTCCTGTTGATAATATCGATGGAGAACAAATTGATATTTATATAATTGAGTGGTCGGGAAGATATTATGCTCAGACCTATTTGGAGAGTGAAAATAGATCTACATCCCGGGAAAATGACTATATTTCCTATATGGAAATCGATAATGATTATAATGACCCTGCCTATTCAACCAGAAACTTAGAGGCTTTGCGAGTCACCATTGCCCATGAATTTTTTCATATGGTCCAATTGGGTTACAATTATTTCCAATCAGGTGATCTACCTGGTATGGATTATGGAGACACCTATTTTTTAGAATGGTCTTCGGTCTGGTTTGAGGAAATTGCCTATCCTAAAATTAATGATTACTGGCAGTATGTTGATGATTTTTTAACCTATCCTTCCAATTCTATGTGGAACTATAATTACTGGTATTCTCTGGGTAT
>DATGCI010000276.1:0-2010 GCA_035312185.1 bacterium | reverse complement strand
GATGGATAATGCCATTAAATACACTGATGAAGGCAAGGTTCAACTTGATATCGTCCAAGCTGATAATAATTTAAATACCAAAGTTATGGACACTGGTATAGGAATTCCAGAAGAGGATCGCAAGCGGATTTTTGAGCGCTTTTTTGTTGTTGATAAATCACGTTCCAGGAAATCTGGCGGAACTGGACTGGGGTTGTCTATTGTAAAGCATATTACACTTTTGCATTCTGGAAATATTAGTATCGATAGTAAACCGGGAGTTGGTACCAATTTTCAGATCGAACTTCCAATGAATGAGGACTAAATATTGGATAAATTGGAGCATTCAATTGAGTATATTTAATTTTATTGAATCAAATAATATAGTATTA
Source organism: bacterium (assembly GCA_035312185.1). GTDB lineage: Bacteria > Fidelibacterota > UBA2242 > UBA2242 > JAFGTP01 > JAIPHI01. The sequence continues at coordinate 1,639 of DATGCI010000276.1, read as the reverse complement.
AACTATTTTTTTAACAAAAAGTACATTCTTTTTATCGAGTTTAATTGGAAGTGAATTTTACTTACAGATATAAATAGAGAGAATCGCTATGCAAAATTATGAAATGGAAAAATTAAAACAGATCAAATTAGCACCCTGGATACAAAAAGCAACTCGTCTGCGCCAAAAACCTCGCCATGTAGGTGGCAATCAATTTCGCCATCAGGGCAAAACATTATTTATATTGATTGATTATTTACTCATTGATAGTGTTTTGCTGAAGGCTTCATTAATCCATGACCTTTTTGAAGAATTCACTTACGACAGCTTTGATGATCTAATTTATCTTGATGAAGATGGTTATAGCGTCGTGCAACTTGTTTTGGAAGTAACCCGAAGAAAAAATAAAGATGGCAAAAAAGAACCTAAAGGACAATTTCTAAAAAGAATCAAAAACCAGGGTAGCCGTAGAGCAAAATTATTGAAATGTGCCGATAGAATTTCCAACTTAACTGATCTAAATTCTGATTTTAATAATAAATTTATCAAACGCTATCTGGAAGAATCCAGAGAAAATGTTCTTCCTATGGCAAAAGAGGTTAACCAAAATATGTACATTGAACTAAAAGATATAATGATCAATCTTGAAAATGCAACAGGAATAAAAGTATTATGACTAAAAATAAAGATGATCAATATTTTATAGATCAGGCCATTAAATTGGCCAGAGAAAGATCAGATAGCGGTGAGAATGGCCCTTTTGGAGCCGTGATTGTCAGGAATGGTGAGATTATCTCTCGCGGCTGGAATACGGTTGTCAGCAGCCATGACCCGACTGCTCATGCTGAGATTAATGCCATTCGGAAAGCTGCCGACAAATTAGGTAATAATGATCTTCAGGGGTGTACAATTTATTCTAGTTGCGAACCCTGTCCCATGTGCTTCTCGGCAATTCTGTGGGCTCGTCTGGATCGAGTTGTTTATTCATCAACCCGTCAGGATGCGGCGCAGGCCGGTTTTGATGATCAGGTGATTCTGGAGGAAATTAAAAAAGATTGGAAACAGCGTTATATTAAATCTAGAAAAATTGAAAGCAAAGAAGCCGATCAGGTTTTTCAGAACTGGATCGATAATCCTGATAAAAAGACCTATTAAAATAAGTAGGAGATAAAAATGGAAACTGCCATAGTTCATTTAAAAGTAGATCGTAAAAAAATTAATACAGTGGCCAACCAGCTGGCAGAAATGGACGGCATTACCGAAGTTTATTCAATTAGTGGACCTTTTGACTTAATTGCTATTATTCGAGTCAATAACACAGATATGATAGCAGATATTGTGACCAAAGACCTTTTAAAAATTGAAGGAATTCTGGATAGTGAAACCTCTATTGCTTTTCGCTGTTATTCCAAACATGATCTGGATAGTATGTTCAGTGTTGGTTTTGAGTAGAAACTTTTTACAATCCTGAGAGCAAGACGATAATATATAATTTCTATCAACATAAATTGCTTACTGAATAAGAATAAGGAGAATTATGAGTTCTGAACCTATCGGCGCTGGCGGTAATAGTTTTCATGACATTAGTAGTCAAAAGTTATTTCAGGAATTGGATTTGAATAAGGATACTAATTTTCTGGATCTGGCTTGTGGATTTGGA
>DATGCI010000275.1:0-15234 GCA_035312185.1 bacterium | reverse complement strand
ATATTAAGGTGTTAATCAGTTGGGATTTTTACTAACCTATTTCTAATCGTTTAAAATTTTTTACCAAATATGTTAATAACCAGAAAATTAAGAGAGGTATATATGAGAAAACAAAAATTGATCATTTTGCTGCTAGGACTGGTTTTTATTGCCCATCACTGTTCTATAAAAAGCCCTGATGAGGCGGATTTTCCATCCTGGTTTGTCGAGTTAAATGTGCCCTTATATGAGGATACTTTTTATGCCGATAGTTTGCTTGATGACTCATCAATTGTAAAACAGGTTTATCAGGGAGATTCCATATTTGCATTTCAAGATACCAGCCAGGATATTGAAAAGCAAGAGGTTGGAGATCAACTTGAAATTGATGATATAAATCAAACATTTAGTCAAAGCGTGGAAGATGTCTCAATGGATGCTACTACCAATTCCTTCTCTTATGGAACAGATACGGTTGGCATTGATCCAATTACCCAGAGTACAAATAAAGAAATTGGTAATATTACTTTGGATAATACTTCGGAGCAGACCGATCCAATTAATTTTGATGAAATTTATCCTGGTATTAGTTCATACCCCAGTGAAACGGCCACTATTCCTGAAGATGCCGGCTTCCCCCCTATTTATCGTCCAATTACATTTTCAAACTTTCAGAGCGCCACTTTTTCTAGTGGAGAAATAGTTATCACTGTTAATAATGACCTAGTGGTTGAAATGGGACGACCGATAACCATTCAATTATGTGAAGAAGTTGGTAGTGATACATTAGAAATTTCCGGCATGTCTGCTGAATGGGTTGATGACGGAAGTCAGGGAATTATGCCAAATACAAGCGATTCACGGTCAATTGATCTTTCCGGTAAAGAATTGCCTGGAGATGTGATTGTAAAAATTGAAGGCGTTCTGTGTGGTAGTGGACCTGAGACAGTTGATACATCAGATGCGATTAATTCATCATTTAATGTTGGCGTTGAAACCAGAGATCTGACTGTTGAATCGGCAACTGCAAAGATTCCACCCCAGGAAATTGATACTTCGAATACAATTCAACTAACAGCATCTGACAATAAAGTTGAGGAAGCCACAATTCTTTCTGGTAATTTAAATATTAACATTGGAAACCAACTGGGGGTTGATGCAATCCTTCATCTTAATATTGACAATCTTTATGATCCTTCTGGAACTGCTTTTCAGGATAATATCCCAATTAATGCAAATACTCAGAACAATTCCAGTGAAACAGATATTAATGGGTATTCAATCGCTATGCCTATCAATGATCAAAAAATTAATTATAGTTATACTATTGAAACAGTGTCAACTGATGATGATATGGCCACAATTCAAAATGATGATAGTGTCTCCGTTGACATTTCACTATATGGAGAAGATACTGAGTCGGATATTACTTTTCAGGAATTTAAAGGCATAATCGCTCAGGAACCGATTGTCGAAAGCGGCGATATTGTGACCGCATCAGAGCAAGCGGAACTCAAAGAAGCAGTTATTCTGAGTGGCAATCTTGATATTACTGTAGATAATCAGGTTAATACAGCCGCTTCCCAGGCTTTGCCCACAATCGATATCCAAATTCACGATATTTATACTAACAATGGGAATCCTATCTCAATAAGCGATATCGAACTTGAACATGGTAGCAATTCAATTCCAATAAATCAACAAAACAACAGCCTTGCTGACTATACCATACGACCGCAAAATTATGAAGCTCCAGAAGATCAATTCATTAGTTACACAGCAACGGTAACAATTCCATCTGACCAGCCTGGCGAATATAATTTGCTTGATTCCATTGATGTCAATATTGACGTTTCCGAAATCACTTTTAATGAAGTGACTGGAAAATTTGATCGTGAGCCAATCATTGAAAGTGATTCAATAGCCATAGATGAAAATCACAAACTGGAATTAGCTGAGATTAGTCAGGGCCAACTGGTCATTGATTTCACAAATAATCTGGGTGCCGAGGCTAATATAGACATCAATATTCCTAATATTGTTAGAAAGGATAATGGTAATCCATTCTCAAGTGTAATCAATCTTAATGCAACAGGTGCCAACACTGAAACTGTGGACCTGAGTCAATATAATATTGAGTTGAACCTACAGCATCGTGATTCTACTCAATATGTTTCTTATACCTCCCAGGTTAATATACCTTCTAATGAGGAGATGACGCTGGATTTTGGCAATAACATCGATGCTGATATTTCTTTGAGCAATTTAAAATTTGACCGAATTCAAGGTTATATCGACACCGTAGAAGTAGAATTAGACTCAACTGAGCAGGAGATCAGCGCATTACCCGAAGAACTGGACGGCATTAATCTTCAGGATGTAAATATAACTCTTGATCTCAATACAAATGTGGGTGTACAATTCCAGATAGATCTCACCATGGAAGCATCTAATGAATCTGGTGATTTTGAGTCCATCCATGTTCTGCATACCGTGCTGCCAAATGACCCAAGTACTCAGCAGATAACCATTCCTAATGCAGAAGACCTGCTCAACATTAAGCCTGATAAATTAGTTGCTTTCGGAAGTGTAAAAGTATTTGGTCAGGGAACAGTTAGTCAAAATCAATTTGTAACCGGCAAATTGAGAATAAACGTACCCTTAATCATTGAATTTCAGGAAAATGCTACTTTAGAAATGGATCCTGAAATCACCAGAGAGAGCGATTTTGAAATTCCCGATAATCTGGATGCAGTTAAAGTCAGCTACGTTATTAATAATGGTTTTGATTTTGGTGGTTCAGCCAATATTCTGGCAGCCAAAGATACCAATTATTTCAAAGATGATTCTCAAATTAGGCCCGATACACTTATTAAAAATCTCATGCTTCAACCTAATACAGTTTTTCGGGACAGTATCACACTGAATAAAGATAAGTTTGACCTTTTTAAAGATTCACTTTATATCAAACCCAAATTGAATATTGCCGGATTGGAGAATAATTCATCCCGTCTATTAAAAACTGATTCAATCAAGGTCTCATTATGGGGAACGGTAGTTGGTAAAATTGACACAAGTTTAGGTAAATAAAGGGAGTTAAATATGTATAAACCAAAATATCTACTACTATTAATTATAATTTTGGCTTTGACCACTTTTGGATTTGCTCAGAGCTACATGTCAGCCCGCAGTATAAGTTTGAGTGGCGCCTATTCGACAAATTCCAGAGGCGTAAATACAATTGGGTGGAATCCCGCTAATCTGGGCTACAATGACAATCCCAATTTCGCCTGGAAATTTTTCATGCTTCCCTTTATTCCGGCCACCAGTTTTGAACTCAAGAACAATTCTATATCACCTTATTGGTTAGAAAATGAATTTTTAGTCGGCAAACTGCTAAATGATCAGGATAAGCAAAGTCTGTTGAATTATTTTCCTGAAACTGGATTGCAGGTTTCACCAGTCATGAATATTGATCTATTGAGCATGTCTTTCGGTCACTGGGCTTTTTCTTTTGGTGTTGAGTCAATTTCCAATGTTACCATTCCAAAAAATCTCTTCAATTTTGTGTTTTATGGCAATGAATTTGATGAACCTATCGATCTGAGCGGGCTCGACCTGGAATCTCAGACTATGGGTACTTTTACTCTTTATCACGGTCGTGAGATCAAACTTGATTTTCTGGATGAGTACGTAAAACAGTTCAATGTAGGCGCCGGAATCAAATTTTTGAGCGGTGCTTCCTATATTGACATAGAAAAAATGGACGCCAGAGTAACATTCACTCGAGACAAAGCCATAGTTGATGGCCATGGCCTGGCCACTGGTGCTGCTGGTGGATACGGTTTTGCTCTCGATGCTGGTATGTCAGCCCAAATTAACGATCAACTCTACTCATCCCTTTCTTTTCACAATCTTGGTGGAAAAATCAACTGGGGCAACTTAAATCTGGGAATTTTTGATGATGAAATACTAGGCAGTGATAGTCAGGAGAATGGTGATATTGTTGAAGCCGTTTTTGACATCCAATCAGAAATCCATAAAAGCGACTTTGAAAACGCTGATTCGTTGATCGAAGAAGGCATCACTACTGACACAACTTATATAATCGATAATTATAGTACAAGCTATCCTGCTTATATGAATATGGGAGTTGAGTACAGATTACTAGAAAATCTCACTTTCACTGCTAATTACCAGCAGTTTTTCACTGAAAAATTGGTTTTCAATACGACCCCCCAACTTTCCATTGGTACTGAATATTATCCCTTCCCTGTTCTTCCTCTTCGAGCTGGCTTTTCTGTTGGTGGTTATGATAAATTCCGCTGGGGATTTGGAACTGGTCTAAATTTCAAAAACTATACCTTTGATTTTGGATTTGCCCAGGTAGGCGGAATGTTTAAGCGAGCCAAAGGCATGAGTTTCACTATTACCAATATGTTGCTTTTTTAAATTATAATAGCAGTATTTGTATTAAAAGCCCATTCTGGAAATTTTTCCGGCATGGGCTTTTTTATTTGTAAATGGTGATGGATGAATGGATGGGTGGATTGTTCGATGAATGACTGGATTTCATTTCAACATTTCAGTGATCAGATCTTTTGTAGCCATCACTAGATATTTTTCTGGATTTTTTATGGCCTGTTTTTGATCAGTATAATTAGTCAACGCTACAGTTTTTTCAATTCCCGGTATTTTATCACCCTTCATTTGGCCGCAGACAGCAAATACAGGGATTTTATTATTGCGGGCAAATTTAATTACTTCTGAGATAATTTTTCCATCAATCGTTTGATGATCAATCTTGCCTTCGCCTGTAATGATTGCCAATGCATTCTGAATTTTGTTCTCAAAATCTAGCAAATTCAAAATAAATTTACTACCGCTTTTAAGTTTTGCATCCAAAAAGGCCACCAGTCCAGCGCCCAGACCACCAGCAGCTCCAGCACCAGGAATATTTTTTACAACTTTATTCAATTTGCTTTCAAAAAGAGTATTCAAATGCTGCATATTCTCCTCAAGAATTTCTAGATCTTCCTTCCCTGCGCCTTTCTGAGGAGCATAAACATATACAGCGCCCTTTTCTCCAAGTAATGGATTAGTCACATCGCTGGCAACTTTGAAATTGCAATTTTGTATTTTCGATTGCAATTCTCTACAATCTATATCACTAATTTCTTGTAGCATTCCACCTGTCAAAGGCTTTCTGATTTCAGAGCCCTTTTGATCATAAAATTTACAGCCTAAAGCCTGAGCCATTCCGGCGCCGCCATCACAGGTCGCTGATCCTCCAATACCAAGCACAAACTCTTTAAAACCTCTATTAAGAGCATCTTTTATCATCTGCCCTAAACCATAGGTTGTGGTTTTTAATGGGTCCCTTTGATCCATAGATAAATATTGAAGACCGGAAGCCTGTGACATTTCGATATAGGCAGTTTTTTGCGATACACCATAATTGGCGTTCACCCTATTTCCGGCTGGTCCTATTACAGACAATTTAATAGTTTTTAAATTAAGATTTTCTGTCAAAATTTCCAGAAAACCCTCTCCCCCATCAGAAACAGGAATTGATTTGACATTGAATTGAGGAAAATTATCAATAATCACATCCTGTATTATTCTGCAGACTCGGGTAGCTGAAATACTATCCTTAAAGGAATCCGGAGCAATAATAATTTTTTTTGTGTCCATAAAATTTTTCTATTTTTTGAAATTTGATCAATTACAGGTTAAATTCTGTAGTTGATAATTTAAATTAAACAAAGAGGATTACAAATGAAATCTGAAACAGAATATATCACAATGAATATTCCTCAAAGACGTGCTCTTGTAAATATAACCCCTCAAGTTCGGGAAGTTGTTCAAAAAAGCGGTGTTCAGGAAGGCCTTTGTCTTGTAAATGCCATGCATATAACTGCCAGCGTTTTTATCAATGATGATGAACCAGGCTTGCATAAAGATTATGAAGATTGGCTTGAGGAACTTGCCCCGGAAAAGCCTCATTCTCAATATCGCCACAATCGCGGTGTAGAAGACAATGGCGATGCTCATTTAAAACGGCAAATTATGGGACGGGAAGTTGTAGTAGCAATTACTGATGGTGAACTTGATTTTGGTCCCTGGGAACAGATTTTTTATGGAGAATTTGATGGAAAGCGTCCTAAAAGATATTTGATTAAAGTTATAGGAGAATAGAAAATATTATGTCCGGCTGGAAAAAATTCGCAATAATTATTTTTGTATTAATTGTCACTCTTTCGAGTCAGGAAATTATTGAAACTAACTGTGATTTTTCTTTTTCAGGCTATCTGATAAATAGTACAGAGAAATATTTTATTTTTAATCCCGATGGCTATAAGAATCCAATTTTTATTCCTAAAATGATCGTGACCAGAATAATTATGCCCAGCCGGAGAATTTATTATCAAAACGATAAAATCGTCATTAATGAAGACCTTTTTCTGAACAAGAAGAAGTATAATAAATTATTGTCTAATATAAATAATCGTCAGGATAGTCTGGTTTTATTTCTGCAGGAAAAACAGGAAGTAGATACGATATTAACTAAATAATTAGGAACCATTTTTATTTTAGATTTATAACCGGCAGATTTTTATAATATATAAAACCATCTAAAACAATGCTTTAATTTGGAAATTATCCTATACTTTTGATCTATAATATTATTCCACTCAAATTAGCTGTTTATCTACTATTTTAAATAATAAAATACTATTAAATTCCCAGTACATATTTTTTGGAAATTACGATAATTGAATAAAAATTATGATTCAAAAAAATTATAAGGACACAATATTACAATCAGCGCCAATCTTAAGGAATTAAACAGGCATGGATAAACAAAAATTTTACCTGATAACCGCTTTATGGATAATTCTGATCCTATATACGCAAACGAAATCACAGATTACCGGTACAATTAAAAATCAGTACGGGCTTCAAATTACTGAGGCCCAGGTAACATTCATTAATCTTCAGGATAGAACGAAAACTTATACAACGACTACTAATGACTCTGGATTCTTCACCGCAAATTTTCCATTATTAGAGGAGAGTCCCGAAAATAAAAGCCACTTTTTAGCCCCCTACCCAAATCCTAACCGTGGAAATGTTATCATACCTTTTTATAAAGCCGATGAAAACCGATTGAAAATTGAAATATATAATTTAATTGGGCAAAAAGTTAGAACAATAAATTATACTGAAAAGTCCAAAGGATATAGACAGGTGCGCTGGCAGGGGCAAAATTATAGAGGCGAACTTGTAAGCGCAGGTGTTTACATTGCAGTTCTCAGTAATGGAGAATTCCGGGACTATAAAAAATTAACAATTTTAAGCAATGAACAGGAATTGATCCATAAAATTGATCCGGAAAGGATTGTAGAAGAACAAACTAATCAGATAAAATATGATATTTTTATAGAGACTCCATCAGGAGCCACTCATACAATCAGTAGAAAAAAATTTATTATAGAAGAAGATTATGAATTTGTTATAAATATCGATTATTCTGTTCCTTTCTCTACTTCAAATAATTATCTTAATATTTTTAATGGTTGGGAATACAAACCTGTTTTTATTAATGGAGTTAATTTGGGGGTATCCATACCCGGGACTCAGCCAGGCCAGCTTGCAGCCAGTCGCGATCAATACCGCAGATGGATAGAAAGAATCGGAGAGATTGGAATTAATTCCATAAGAGTCTATACTTTGCATTATCCAAGATTTTATGAAGAACTTCAGGCTTATAATGAAGATCATCCTGGAGAACCGATCTATTTATTTCAAGGAGTTTGGCTGAATGAAGGTGTTCCTGATAAGAATTTATATAATTTGACAGAAGATTTTGATAATTCTATAGAAGAAGTGATCGACTGCTGCCATGGAAATCGAACTATCGAACATCGCTATGGAGAAGCTTATGGAGAATATTCAACTGACGTCTCAAATTGGATAATGGGCTACATTCTCGGAAGGGAAATTCACCCGAATGAAATAATTACTACAGATAGTTTGAATTCAACTGTCAATAATTATTCAGGTAAATATGCTAGTATTGCGAAATGTTCTCCATCAGAAGCCTGGTTAGTTGAAAGAATTGATTATGCGATAGAATATGAAAAAATTTATTATCAAACTGAGAGACCAATTAGCATCTCCAGCTGGCCAACTCTTGATCCAATGGAACATCCCACAGAACCAGATGAATATTCATCTGAAGATATTACTTCCGTAGATTTAGCAGAAATCAATGTTTCAAATGCCGAGGCCGGTTATTTTGCCAGTTACCATGCCTATCCCTATTATCCGGATTTTATTAATCAGGATCCCAATTATCAAGAATTTGAAGACAAATGGGGGCCAAATTCTTATCTTGGCTATCTTAATGACCTTAAAAAACACTATAATGACTTTCCTTTGATAATTGCAGAATATGGCGTGCCATCTAGCTGGGGAAATGCTCATTTTTCCCATAGTGGAATGCATCATGGAGATCGTACTGAAATTGAACAAGGTCAGGATAATATTCGTTTACTGAATAATATTTACGATTCTAAGTGTGGTGGTGGAATGCTTTTTTCCTGGATTAATGAATGGTTTAAGCAGGCCTGGATAACTAATCCCTTTTCAAATCCAATCAATAGGCATCTCTGGCATAATGTGACTTCGCCAGAGCAGAATTATGGACTAATAAAATTTGTGGAAGAAGAGCTCGATTTTCAGACATGGGTGCCAGAAAATAGCGAGGGGAATATTCAACAAGTTTTAGCAGACTATGATAGCAAATATTTTTATTTATCCTTAAAAATTCCTGCTTTTTCTGAAGGTGACACGATCTGGATTGGCTTTGATACCTATGATTCGGAACTAGGTGAATCAGTTTTACCAAATGGAAAAAAGATAGAAAAACGTGCTGAGTTTGCTCTGGAAATACCCTATTCTGACACTTCATATTTTTATGTAACAGAAGCCTATGATCTTTTTGGGATTTACCATTATACTTTCTCCCCAGAACAAAAATTACGCTCAATACCTACAGATAATGCCCCCTGGAAGCTTGTCAGATGGAAGACAAATAGATTTGAAGATTCTATCCATAAAATAGGAAAAATCAGAAATAAATTAATCAATCAAGAGCAATCCAACCAGGATGGTGTTAGATTCTATGAAGATAGAACTATTGTACGAATTCCCTGGTCGCTCTTACAATTTACTGATCCCACACAAAGGGAAGTAATGCACGATGATAGGGCAACTCCAGAAAGAGAAACAAAAATTTCTGACGGTATCGCAGTCACTATTAGTTATCAAAATGATATTTTAACAACTCAAAGATACAAATGGAACACCTGGGAAATAGCACCTGAAGTTATCCCAAAAGAAAAGAAATCTATGTCTATTTTTCAAAATGGATTAGAAGATTTATCTAAAAAGATTAATATCCATCAATAATTTTAATTAAAGATATCAAAATTATATTTTATACAAACCCTAAATTAATGCCTACTCGCCATTCTGCTCACCAAATTTTGATCGCAGAGCATAGGCCTTTTCAACATATTCTTCAAGACGATTTTTAACCCGTCCATAAACGCTCTCTTCTGGATAGTGTCCATTTTCATCAATCTGCCCTGCATTCACACCGGTTAATAATTCAATGCCTTCCGAAATTTGGCTAACTGGATAAATATTAAATTTACCATCTTCCACTGCGTCTATAACTCGATCATCAAGCATCAAATTCTTGACATTGCTTTCAGGAATTATCACACCCTGCTTTCCGCTAAGTCCTCTTTCCTTGCAAATGTCAAAGAAGCCTTCGATTTTTTGATTGACACCACCAATAGCCTGAATCTCACCCTTTTGGTTAACTGAGCCAGTGACAGCCAGATCCTGTCGAATTGCTAGTTCAGAAAGAGCACTAAGAATGGAATAGGCCTCAGTTGAGGAAGCACTATCGCCATCTATTTTTCCATAGGACTGCTCAAAAGTCAAACTAATATTTAGGGTTAAGGGAATGTCTTGAGCAAACATTTTCCCCAGCCAGCCGCTTAATATTTCTACTCCTTTATTGTGAATTTTACCACTCATTTCTACATTGCGGTCAATATTAAGAACGCCTTCTTTGCCCATAAAAGTTTCTGCCGTGATACGGGAAGTTCTACCAAATAAATAACCGCCTCTAGGAAATACAGAAAGGGCATTTACCTGACCGACTTTTTTGCCCTCAGTATCGATTTTTTGAATGTCTCGAAGGACATTCTCCTGGATTTTTTCTTCTATCAGACTGCTTCGATATTTCTTTTTATTATAAGCTTTAATGACATCCTGTCTGGTAATCAAATGATTGCCATTCTGGCCTGCCCAATAATCGGCTTCTATCAGAATCTCGACAGCTTTGCCACAACGTAAAGATAATTTTTCCTGATCACTAACCTCTCGCTGGCTAATTTCAATCATTGCCGAGACTCCATCAGGCGCTAGATGACTGAGTTCCTCTTCACGGCAGGTTTTTGATAAAAATTTCACATATTGTTCAACATTTTTCTCTTCCTTATCGGCTTCATTGTCAAAATCAGCTCGAACTTTGAATGTTTTCTCAAACTGTTCATCATATTTTTGTAACAGATCAAAAATTCCCGGCTCTCCAATTAGAATAACTTTGACATCGATAGGAATTGGTTGCGGTCGAATGCTACTTACATTCACATAGCCTAATTGTTCCTGAATATCTTCAATACGAACTTCACTGTTTCGAATAGTTCGTTTGAGCGTGTCCCAGACAAAAGGATTTTTCAAAACTGAGCGGATATCCATAACCAGATAACCACCATTGGCTTTTAAAATAGAACCGGCCTGAACCATAGTGAAATCGGAATATACAGCACCAAGTTTGGCTCTTTTTTCCAGACGTCCAAACAGATTGATATAATTGGGATTAGTTTCAACAATAACCGGTGCGGAACAGGTTTCGGAATTATCAACCAGAACATTGACTTCATAACGTGAAAAATCGAGTTGATTACGGCCACCTTGCAGCATAGACGCCAGATCATTTTGCTCCTGTTGATTCTTAGATGCCTGGATAAATCCCTGAACATTATCAATAATATCATCTTTTACTTTGTCTAAATATTCCAGGACTTCTTTATGCTGCTTATATTCTTCCTTAAGGTTTTCAATACGATGACCAACTACAAAAAGAGTGACTTTTTTATTCAATTCCTCGATCTCTTCCTGGAGATCATTTTCTAGATTGTTGATGGCCTGCATCTTTTTCTGGATAATTCTTTTTACATCGTCGATATTACGGTCAATTTCTTCCTGTTTTTCTTTACTGAGCTGCTGGTATTTTTCCTGATTAATTGGTTCGCCATCGACAACAGGAATTGTTTGAAAACCAGCACCAGTCTTTTGTACATTTACATTATGCTGGTTGGCTTCTTCTTTTAATTCATTTAGTTTTTGCCGCTTTTTATGCTGGAACTTCTCCATTATTTTATTGCGTTTTTTCTGATAATCCTCATCTTCAAATGTCTCTGGCATTTCATCTTTTAAATTTTCTATAAGCTGTTCCATTTGCCTGGCAAATTTTTTACCTTTGCCAGGTGGAAGTGAAAAGGATTTGGGTGTATAATGATCCTCAAAATTGTTAACCATTAACCAGTCATCAGGCACAGGTTCATCTTTGCTACGCTGTTCTAGTATGCGCTTGACTATTGTTGTTTTTCCTGTCGAGGGCAATCCCGTAACAAAAATATTATAGGCTGGATCATCAATATCGAGTCCAAGCTGCAGAGCTTCTACTGCCCTTTTCTGACCAATAACGTCTTCAAGTGATTCGATATTTTGAGTAGATTCAAATTTAAATTCATTAGGATCAATTACATTGCGTAATTGTTGAGGATTTAAATGATTCATATTATTCATCTCTGTTTCGGCCATTTTTATCCCCTTTCTCATTAAAATTAACTATGAATTGTTTCTTATATTAATGTAAATGAAATTTTGTTATCTTTAAAGGTCGAATTTGAAAAATTGATTAAAAAGATATATACAGGTGAAATGGGGGTAATTTTTTCGAAAATGATCAAATTTAAAAAGATTGATAAAGCCAATTTAATAATGTATTCAACCAATCATATTGATCATAATTCCTCTACTATGATTGATCTGATTAAACAAAAAAAACCTTTCAAATCTATTAAAAGACTTGAAAGGTTCTGGTCTTAAAAAATTTAAATATTAATTAGGCAGCTTTTACGAAGTCGCCTTTTTTAATACACTTAGAACACAATTTCACTTTTTTAACAGTGCCATTTTCATTGATTCTGACATTGTGCAAATTAGGTTTAAATCTGCGTTTATTTTTATTATGAGCATGGCTAACGTGATTGCCAGTCATTGCGCCTTTTCCGCATAAATAACATTTCTTGGCCATTTTATTTCTCCTTTAATCTTCAATTAAAAAGCGGGTAAATTTCTTAATAACATATAAGAATGTCAATTTTTTTATCCTGCTTTTTCATTTTTTATTATAAATCAACTTTAATTTATACTAAAAAATTAAGTAATCTTCAAAATTTTTATGACCTTACCAAATTCATAATTTGCCAACAATTATTATGGGAAATATTTATCAAAATAGTGATAATTAATTTTTACAGGTTTTGCTTGGAATTCAGTATAAATTATTTTAAAATTTCTTCATTGCGTTGAATTTGAAAGAGAGGGAGAACAAAGTGACAAGAAGTTTTAAAGAGAAACTTGCTGAGTATAGTATCTGGGCATTTGCATTTGGCTATTTTGCCTGTTACGTACCTTATAGTTTTATGACCAAGGTGATGAGTAATGGATTGTTGCCAGTTCTGGATGGCAAAGGATTAGCCGGATTTTCAATTTTACCGGTAACAGCTCTGGCTACAACTGTAGCAATGGTTGTGGTGATTTCGTCATTGGGCTGGTGGAAATATGCTTCTCATAGTGAAATTTTTGGTATAAACGTACCTCATCCTACAAAATGGACATTTTTATCAGGTTTATGTACAGCACTGATTATTGGTACAACGACACTGGCCTATACTTTTGAAGGCCTCAGTATCGTGCTTGCCATGGTCCTTATGCGAGGCGGTGTATTGTTAATAGGACCAATTGTTGACAAAATCACCAATCGGAAAGTACGCTGGTTTTCCTATGCAGGAATGGTTTTGGCTCTATTTGCTTTGTTAACTAATTTATTTGATACCAGTAGTTATAAGATGCCAATTATGGCCATTTTGGTAATTGGTACTTACATTGCCAGTTATTTCATAAGATTTCAATTCATGAGTAACCTGGCTAAATCTGAAGACCATAAAGCCAATAAAAGATATTTTGTAGAAGAACAGATGACTGCCACTCCAATGTTGGTGGTCTTTTTGATTTTTCTGGCTGTTTTTAATACCGGTGAAATTACTGAATCGGTTCGGATGGGATTTTCTTTTCATTGGGGGCAACCCTATCTGTGGGCTCTGATTTTTATTGGTGTCCTATCTCAGGGAACAGGTGTATTTGGCACTCTTGTTTTTCTTGATAAAAACGAAAATACCTATTGCATACCGGTTAACCGATCCTCTAGCATTGTGGCTGGTTTAATTGCTACCTATTTACTGGCCTTATTTCCAAGTATGAATCCTCCAGCCCTTAGCGAATTGATTGGTGCAAGCTTTATTATCGGTGCAATTTTATTCCTCACTATACCACCTGCCATTGCTAAAAGAAAAAAAATGCAGATTAAATAGAAAAAGGAACAACTTATGGGCAAAAATACTTTCGATATAATCATTTTGAATGGTCGTCCAGCTTCGGGCAAATCTGAAGTTATCGACTATATTAAGAAAGCGTCACCTCAGGAAAGAGCAGAGCGCTTCCACATAGCAGAATTCGATGATATTGATGATTTTCCAATGCTCTGGAAATGGTTTGAAGAAGACGCCATTCTGGAGAAAATACTCAATAAGCCGCGTATGCATACAGATAAAGAAGGCTATTTTTTTCATGAATACCAGTGGCACCTCTTGATCGAGGAAATTTCACTTGAATACGAAAAAAGACTTCGTGATATTGACAATTATCATGACAAATATACAACTTTGATAGAATTTTCCAGAGGATCTGAACACGGTGGATATCAAGAAGCTTATCAGCATCTCTCCGATCAGATTCTTGAGAGAGCAGCAATTTTCTACATCGATGTTTCCTTTCAAGAATCTCTGCGTAAAAATCGCAAACGCTTTAATCCTAACAAACCGGATTCAATACTTGAACATGGCTTACCAGATGAGAAGCTGAAAAAAATGTACGGCGAAGTTGACTGGAAAGAATTTTCTGGCGATGATCCAGAATATATCAATATTAAGGGCCAAAAAGTTCCCTATATTGTCCTTGATAATGAAGATGATATCACTACGGAACGAGGTGAAGAACTCGGAGAAGCCCTCGATAGTCTACTTCCTAAACTATGGAAATTACGTCAATAAAATAATTAATCATCTCCTTTTAATAAAAGCCCTGGAGTCTATTGCTTCAGGGCTTTCATATTTTGCAGATCCCACCCACCCATTCATCCATCCAAAAATTATTCCCCACAAAAATTGATAATTAACAACATTAACATTAAATTCTGCCCCATGAAAATTGGAGAATTAAACATAGAACCCGCGCTTTTTTTCGCTCCACTGGCCGGCTACTCAGATAGCCCGACCAGAAAAATATGTCGTGAATATGGAGCAGAAGTCGTTTACACCGAATTTGTGAGTTCCGAAGGTCTGATTCGTAATTCTGAAAAAACTGAGGAATATCTCAAATTTGATGAAGACGAACGGCCTTTGGGCATTCAGATATTTGGTCATCGTGCTTCAGCTATATCTCAAGCAGCAGCGTATGTTGAAGAAAAATTCCAGCCTGACATAATCGATATAAATATGGGCTGTTCAGTTCGTAAAGTTGTCAAAAAGGGGGCCGGGTCTGCTCTACTCAAAGATCTAAAAAGAGCTGAAAGAATCACCAGAGAAACAGTAAAAGCTGTCCAAACACCAGTTACAGCCAAAATACGCTTAGGCTGGGAACGTAAAAATAATGTTGCTGTTGAGTTAGGAAAACGCTTGGAAGATTGTGGCCTCCAGGCAATTACTGTCCATCCTCGTGCTGCTGAGGATGGCTTCGCCAACCAACCAGATTATATAACTATCG
>DATGCI010000274.1:0-8523 GCA_035312185.1 bacterium | reverse complement strand
TATATTGGTTCTTAACGCTCCATTCTTGGAATTTCTTAACGCATTTTTTTATAAGGCGGGAATTTTTAAAATAACTCCTATCTTAAAACAATATTATTTATAAACAGTGACTTATATCAATTTAGAGTGACTTTATGGGGGATCCCAGTGAGATAATTGTCTATTTTAAATAAAACGGCCTAAACCTAGCTTACCCAATAAATGTTATCTTCCCGATTTCCTTCCCATTTTTAATTTAATTGTTGGCCAAAATATTATAAATTATATATAGACTAAAGTAGATATGAGGATATTATGTATAATAGAAATAATTCCCACTCCTATGGTTATAGAGTTCGTCCTGGTTTTGACAAGGAATCGGCGGTAACTCAAATAATCATTGCCAATGCTATTGCCTTTGTGATTTTTCTAATGGCGCCTCGTTTAATCACCAATTTTTTGGGATTAAAACCGGTTTGGACATGGGGACGATTTTTTATATGGCAACCAGTAACCTACATGTTTATTCATGGTGGGTTCTGGCATATTTTTATTAATATGTTTATTCTGTGGATGTTTGGCAAGGAGATTGAAACTATTTGGGGTAAGAAGGAATTCCTGAAATATTACTTTATTACTGGTGTTGGTTCCGGTCTGATAACCCTGATTTTTAGCTGGAATTCACCGATTCCTGTTGTTGGAGCGAGTGGTGCTGTTTATGGCTTATTGGTGGCTTTTGGTATGATGTTTCCCAGTCGGCGAATCTATCTGTGGTTTCTATTTCCTATTCAGGCCAAATATTTAGTCATTATCATGGGCCTGGTCACTTTCTTTTCCACTTTTTCCGGTCAGCAAACGACTGTCAGCCACCTCACCCATCTAGGCGGTCTTTTAATTGGATTTCTCTACATGTATTTTAAAGGAGTGGATATCAATATTCCCACCCTTAATATTCCCAAGATCAATATAAAATTCAAAAATCCTTTTCGCAAAATTATTCGCAAAGTCCATAAAAAAGAACCCCATTCTGATGCTACAACAGAAGAATTTGATACAGATCTAACTCTAAAAGAACGGATGGATGAAATTCTGGATAAAATCAATAGAGAAGGCTATGAGAGTTTGACCAAACAGGAGAAACAAACTTTATATCTAGCCAGCCAATATTTTGCTGAGAAGAACAAGGAAAATTAATCTAAATTTTGCAATTTACAATCAACACATAAGTCAAAAACTTTGAGTCATTGAAAATTTCAAGGGGGGCAATATGATCAAAAAAGTTAGGCTATTAATCCCAATATTATTACTAGTTAATCTTATTTCGGCCCAAATTATTATTACACTGGATAATGATACCACAGGTTTTGAAGTTACTGACGGTTGGCTGTACAAAGACTTAAGAGGGAGTTACGGCGGTACCGCTTATTTCAAAACGAAAGGGACTGGAGATGAAAAGGCTACCTGGAATTTCAACCTGGATTTTCCGGGTTCATACAAGATTGAAACCTATTCTATTGATTACGAATTTGCCAAAGATTCACGCTGGACAGTCCATACAGAATCAGGAAACACTGTGGTTAATGTTGATCTTTATCACTCTCCAGGCTGGAACTCTCTTGGTACTTTTCAGATATCGGATTCTTTTTCAGTATCAACTACAGATTACTTTGAGAGCGACAGTGGTCAATATGTAATTGCCGACGCTATCAGATTAACAAGCCAGATGGATCTGTATAATATATCAGGCAGCCTGGAATTTGAAGATAATTTGCGAGAATGTGAAACTGAAGTATTTCTCTATAAAGCAGGGACCAATATTCTGCTCCATGACATAACCCTCGCTCCCAATAAAAACACCTATGAATTCACAAACTTACCTTCTGGATATTATAAATTAAAAAGTGTTCGCTGGGGTTATGATACCTTGACTGTGGATTCTGTTGAAATTCTCAATTCTGATAAGAATCTTGCGCCTCAATTAATGGTGAAATCAGAAACCGCTATTTACAATATAAATGGTCAGGTCTTGTATAGTGATGAAAACGACACGGCCAGATGTGAAATTAAATTGTTTCCACAGGGAAGCAACCTGATTGCCGGTATCGATTCTGCAGCTCACCAGGAAAACTATCAGTTTTCCAACCTGCCTCCTGGAAATTATCGTTTATCTTTTAATAACGAGGGATATACCGATGATACAGAGACCTATCAAGATATCACTATATCTGATAGCGATCTAAATCTCGATCCTCTTACTTTTGAAGTCCAATTTAATTTTGGGTGGATAAC
This sequence comes from bacterium, assembly GCA_035312185.1. Classification (GTDB taxonomy): domain Bacteria; phylum Fidelibacterota; class UBA2242; order UBA2242; family JAFGTP01; genus JAIPHI01. Next base: position 6,255 of record DATGCI010000274.1, on the reverse strand, counting down.
CGATTCCCACATCGGATTATCATCGACCAATTCTGGTATGGCCGAAGTTGTGGATAGTATTAATGCTCACAAATCAAGGTTGGACTTTGTGATCCATACTGGTGATCTGACAGAAAAAGGATTAAACACAGAGTTGTCAACCGCCAGGAGATATATAAATGGAATCAAACTCCCGGTTTATGTTGTGCCTGGAAATCACGATTCCAAATGGACAGAATCAGGTATGGAATCTTATAAAAACAATTTTGGTGATCTTTATTATTCCTTTGATCATAAAGGTTTTCACTTTGTTGCTCTTAATAATGCTATTTATTTACGAGGTGGCGGTGGATATTTTGATCCAGTTCAGCTGGATTGGTTAAAGAATGACCTGGCCAGTATGGAAGATCCCAATAAACCTGTAATTGTGTATTACCACTTACCCAGTGTTCAGAGTTCTGTAAGTAATTCATGGAAGGTGCTCGACATTTTAAAAAATTATCGTATTGCTCTTATTCTTTTTGGTCATGGTCATTCAAATAGAACTTACGATTTAGAAGGTTTGCCCGGCGTAATGTCAATGGATACCTACAGTTCAGGTGGTTCCGGATTCAATGTTTTATCCGTATCAAAAAAAGAATTAGTTATTCAGCCATTTTACACCAGCTCCGGTCTTGCTGATGCCTGGTATGAAATTCCCTGTGCTGATTCAGCTCAGGCTGATCTTGAGTTTACCAATTTCAATGATAAGGACTTAATTACGGAAAAGAAGACCATCAATATTCAATTAGGGAAAAGTGCAACCAGTGGCAGTTATTCCTTTCATGAAAGTGGCTCCGCTTCATTGACCGGTTCGGGCCAGAACTGGGAGCTTACTATCGATCCCCAAAATTTTTCCAATGGATACCATGCTGTCACAGTTAATTTTCAATTGTCCGACAATTCCAGTATAAAGCGGACCTGCAGTTTTTATACTGAAGATGGAAACTATCCCAAAGCCCGATGGCGCTATCAGAGTGGTGGTGAAGTCATAACAAGACCAGCCTATGACAGTAGCCGGGTTTATATTGGAACCAGTAATGGTGAGATTCATGCTATCAATATTGAAGATGGGACTCAGGCCTGGACTCCTATAGAAACCGATGGTGCGGTTTTTTCTTCACCAGCCGTGGATGATAGTATTTTGTACATAGGCTCAGCTGATGGAAATTTATATGCCATTTCAACTAGCACTGGGAATGTGAAATGGACATTTGCAGCCGGTTCAGCAATCATTAATCCGATTGTTGTGAAGGACAGTTTGATTTATTTTTCAGCCCGCAATCAGATGCACGCCATAAATAAATTTACCCAAACCAAGGCCTGGACCTATTCTGCCGAACAATTAATAGAATGTGAACCATCAATTGTTGATGATAAAATAATTTTTGGTTCCTGGGATACAAAAGTTTACTGCTTAAATAGATTAACAGGTAATAAGCACTGGAACTGGAATCGACAGAGCAGCTTTTATTACTCACCAGCAGCTTGCTGGCCAGTAGCTAATAAAGATTATGTTTTTGTTGTTGATCCTGGACGCTATATTACTGCTCTAAACACTGATAACGGAGAAGTTGTTTGGGATAGTGATGAATATGATGTCTGGGAATCAATCGGCATTAATAGTGACAAAGATCAAGTCTATACCCGTTCTTTAAATGGTAATCTATATGCTTTTGATGCTACTACAGATTCTGAAACCAAATTATGGCAGTCCTCTGTTAATTATGGATGGGACTCAACACCCTCTATGCCTGTTGGAAGTGGCGGACTTGTCTTATCCGGAGGGAAAAGAGGTTTTGTCGCTTCCGTAGGCCAGGATGACGGTTCTATTAAATGGAAATACTGGGCCTCCCATTCTTACATCACCACAGTTAATCCCATCAATGAAGACAATGTACTGGCAGCTGGACTGGACGGCTCGGTTACCTTAATTGAAGGCGATCCAACTCTTGAGGTGAAGCAGCAAACAAGCGCCAATTTACCTAATTCAAATCGTCTTTATTCTCCCTATCCTAATCCCTTTAACCAGTCCGTTAACATTGAATATTCTTTGCAAAAAGCACAAAATATAGAATTGATGATTTATGATTTAAAGGGTAGGCGAGTTTTCCAGAAAACTATCTCTCATGGAAAAGGTGGTCGCTACAAATTTTTGTGGAAAGGCTCTAATCAATCCGGTAGCAATCTGCCAACTGGATTATATTTTATCAAAATAAGGGGAGACCATTTCCAAAAAAGCAGGAAGGTTTTATTGCTTAAATAGACTTGATGAAATCAATAGATTATATTTGTATTAATTGATAAAGATTAATATGTATGGTTTAGTTATTGCTAGATTTAGAATCATAAAATTTCACTGACCTATAGATAAAATAGCCTAATCCTAAAATTAAAGAGGCCGCAAAAATCCACCAGGGAAAGTGTGCTGGAACCAACCCTTGCCGGATTTTTTGATAATTCCACAAAAAAGCTATCAGTAGACCCGCTCCGGCAACAATCTCGATAAACCAGTCCATCCAGGAGAATCTTAACTCCCAATTTTTATACTCAAAATAGAAGATGAAAAGGGCGGCACAAATTAGTGCCAGGCTGACAAGAATTGGAGCAATTACAGGGCCACTCCAATGGACAGGTACTCGATATAGTAAATCCCAATTCATAAAACTTGATGGCCATTGAATCAAAATATAGAACCAGATGTAATAAAAAATATCCCAGAGCCCAAAGACAAAAATGAAAGCCGCCATTCTCTGATTAAAATTACGTCCTGCTAAATAGGCTACAGAGAAAATAATCACCAAATTAGCCAACTGCCGCATATATTCTATTGCAAAAGGGAGACCCTTCAGCAATTTAACAGGAAATGCAAAACCATTGGGATAATAATGGGATCTGATAAAATACATTACAGCAGTTACAAAAAAGGCGAAGGTAATAGAAAAAAGAGTTAAAACCGCCAGTCTCTTTTTCATGTTGCATGCACCTTTTTAGAAATTTTAAACAGTTTTTAAAGGCCTCTCAAACAGCCTTTAAAAAAGTAAATGATAGCTATGATACTATCATATGATATTATCAAAATATTAGGCCGGATTGGGTATGTTGATAAATTCCACATCAAGTTCAAATTTATCGGCTACATGTTCACCCAGAGCCCGGGCGCCATAGCATTCGGTAGCATGATGACCTGCCGAAACAAAATGGATGCCTTCCTCTCTGGCATAATGCATAATATGTTCGCTAACTTCACCGGTCAGGAAGAGGTCCAATCCTTCGGCGACTGCTTCTTTAATGCTTTTCTCTGCGCCACCACTAATTATCCCAGCCTGTTCAATTGTTTCAGGACCGGATGCAAATATTACGGCCTCGGAATTTATCTCTTCTTTTATAGTCTGGAACACCTGATCAGCAGGCTGTCCAATATGACCTTTGAATCCCACTTTTGTGCCATTGAAGCTACCAAAAGGTTGGCGTTTTTTTAAGCCCAAAATATCTGCAAGTACTGCATTGTTACCAAATTCGCCATGGGCATCGAGAGGTAGATGGAAACCAAAAAGATTGATATCATTTTCCAGCAATAGTTTTACTCTTTTCTTGTAACCGCCTTTGAAAACAGGGTTTTCAAACTCCCAGACTATACCATGGTGCACGATTATGGCATCAGCATTCTTCTGGATGGCTTTCTCAAATAAATCCACACAGCCACTTACGCCAGTAATTATCTTATTGATCTGGGATTTGCCTTCAACTTGAAGACCATTGGGCCCTAGATCGTCAAACTCACCAACATTTAGTAATTGATTTAGATATTTTTCAAGCTCTTCACGCTCTATACTCATAAGAACCTCATTTTGATTAAATTGCTTAAAAATTTATGCTCGCTCCAAGGGTGCTGTACAAATACGTATTATTTTCTGAGCTGGTTGCGTCGGTTCGATATTGCAGGCTACCATACAAAAAACAATTATTAATATATTCAAAGCGGGCTCCAAATTCAATCTGATTGCGAGTCAGAATATCCCCCATTAGCCAGCCTGTAGAATTATCATATTCCGGATCGCGCAATTCATAATTGTCTGTCGCCTGGCTGCCAAAAATTGTTTCCTCAGTATTTTGACCTTGCTGGAGATAATTATATTCCAGAAATAATTTCAAGCGGTAACTTAAGCTGATCTGACCCTCAAGATAAAAGAGCTGTGAATTGGGCCCATAGGGAAAACCGAGACCATAGCGGTCATTTGTATAATTATTATTAAAATATTTGTGAGTATAAGTCCAGGGTCGCACAGCAGTATATTCCACTTGCAAGTCAAAAGGAAAATTCCCCAGATAGCTATGATTGCGTACTCCCAATTGAACGGCCTGTTTGTTACCCCACCATTCGCTAACCAATTTTGACCATTTCAACTCATCAAAAAAGAAAGTTGCGTAGGCCTGCGTATTTTTGAATATTTTTGATTTAATGTCAAAAGAAAGCAGGGTATTATCCCGGTCTTCCAGATAGTGCTCAGCAGCAAAATAAAAATTGAAAGGCACTACATAGCTCCATTCCAGAGTTCGATTGCTATAGATGACCATTTCATTGATTCCTAGATAGGTATGGCCTTGAAAAAGCGAAATTTCAAATCTCTGAGCAGCAACATTTTTAGGCATATCACGAATATCAGGATCCACATTTCTAAATTTATGGCTCGTGCTATCATTTACCAAGCCACCATGAACAAGAGAATATTTCAGCCAGCCAATTTCAGTGGAAAATCGAAAGTAGGGAAAAGGCGGGCCATTATTGGAAAAAGTGAGATTGTTTTCACGACTAGCTCCCCATAGTAATGGCTGCTGATAGAGACCCGTTGAAAAAATTTTATTGCTATAAGTCAACCCAGCATAGGCATTACTAAAGAAGACATCCTCATTAATGAGACGTCCTTTTTCTTCCGGTAGTAATTCGTCAAATTCGCCAGCATTCATTTTTAAATAGCTGTCAAATTGCAAATATCCCGATAATTTTTCATTCAAACCGCCTCGCAAGAGCACCTGATTACCCAAAACTTGTCGATTAAGATCGTTGCGAGTTTGGTTTTGGGCATTAAAATCCATATCTCCCCATATAAATCCTTTTTCAGATTCATATTTCAACAAATGCTGCTCTTTCTGATCCGGATCAATTGTCCATATTTTTTTGAAAGTTTGGGCCGGAGAACCAGTATTGATGAATTTTATACGAGTTCCCGATTCCTGCTCCTTTTCATTTCTTAATTCAAGATAATATTCAGATCTGATCTGCCGGTAGATTTTTTTCTCTATTTGATTTAATTGTGCGCTTGATTGATCGATTTGATTCAGAAATTGAGCAATTTCAGCTCTATTCAATGGTAAGGCCAGGCCGGAATATCTACTAATAATTTCCCTGCTCTCCATTCTTTCCAGAAAATCATAAATATCATCTTCAACATAGACCGGAAGATTGCTAGCCAGAACTTGACTAATCAGGAAAAGTCCAACTAGAATGCTAGAGAATATATAATTAATATTTTTGCTGTTCAAATAAGCAGTCCTCGCATTAATTTTTTATCTTTGTGGCCCTATAAAAACATGTGCCCTGCTTTGGCTAATTGTCTTTATCTTTGCCGGTTGTGGCCACTTTAAGAAGATTGGTTGTACCGGCTTCGTAAAGAGGAATACCAGCAGTGATCACAATTGTTTCGCCGGGCTTACAAAGTCCCTTTTCTACAACTGAAATTGTGGCCTGCTGATCCATTTTACGAATTGTGTCTTCCTGTTTCATATGAAGTGGATAAACACCCCAGACCAGGGCAAGCTGATTGTAGGTTTTCTCATAGGAGGTCAAAGCCACAATTTTCTGACCCGGTTTATATTTTGATAACAATTTAGCAGTAGTTCCTGTATGAGTGAAACTTACAATGCCCATGGCATTGATCTGATTGGCCATATCACAGGCTGAGCGAGCTACAGATTCCTCGATCCACATATTGGTATCATCAAAACGTTCATTCCAGGCTTTATAAGGAAACTCTGCTTCTGTTGATTCTGCAATTTTACTCATCATTTCTACAGTTTTGGCAGGAAACTTCCCAATCGCGGTTTCCTCAGAAAGCATGACAGCATCGGTTCCATCATAAATAGCATTAGCAACGTCGGTAACTTCCGCTCTCGTTGGCCGGGGATTATCAACCATTGATTTTAACATCTGAGTAGCCGTAATTACGATTTTGCCTT
>DATGCI010000273.1:0-7951 GCA_035312185.1 bacterium | reverse complement strand
GAGACGTCTTTATGGGTGGAATAAAACCGGAACCATTTTTATCAACTTCATAAATTTCAAGATAGAAAGTTTTCTCTATAATTCCGCCGGGAGGAATGTTTAAATAGGCATGGTTATAATCGAGATAGTCAGTCTGTCTGGCCTTGACAACACTTTTCTTGCCATTATATGTAGAGGGACCGGAAAGCAGCTGCAAACTTAGGCCTTCTCCATCAGAAGAAACACCTAGAGACCACCACTGATCATTGCGATTGGCAAAGGGGAGTGGTGAAGGCAGAGAATGTAGGGCTGCTCCATATTGTTTTCCATTCTGCTCCCATTCTAAACTGGCAAAGGGCATGGAAAAACGATGCTCTTCAAAAATTGCCTGCTGACCCTTTTTACCGGTAAAAACAGGAACTCGATTTTTTCCATTTTTAGCTCCGGACGGATTTCCATAATATAAAATGCCGGGAAGCATAACATCATTATTTCTGGCTTTGGTTTGCCAATCTACTGATAAAGTTACATTGTCTAATGATTGGTCACCGCTCCATTCAAAACGTCGCACGCATTTAACCTGCTCACCAACTTGTTTGTAAGCATCCCTAATTTTTAAACTACCTTCTTCTATCTCAAATTTTCCTTCAAGAATTGTCCAGTCACCTTCCCGAAACATTTTTTGCGGATGCAAGTATTTCCAGTCCGAAGGCCAGCGATCCTGCCAGCGGGTTGAAATTTTCCAGAGTCCCCGATGAGGAGATTGGAGTAAAATTTGGTCGTCTTTCTTAAAATTTACTCGATAGCCTTGATCAAATTTATCTATTTCCAGGTCTGTAGCAAGTATGTTATAAATAGCAATAATTATTAAAAAAACAATGAGACCTGTTGATCCTTTAATATTTCTCATTTTTGCCTCAATTTTGGATTCAATTAACACACTTGAATAATATAATAAAAAAATTTATTAATAACCCGTGATTTTAAAAATTTGTGCGAAAAATAATTCTGGCTGATAGCATTGTATTTTACGGTGGATATTTCAGGAAATATTTATAGATAAATGAACAGTTTATCATGTCTGAGCGTGAAAATAATGATTTGGAATAAATAAAATATATAATAAATTAAAGGGTTGTTTTTAAAATAATGTAAAAATAATCAGGGTGCAGGTATGAAAACAAAAATTATTTTAGGTCTTTTGGTCTTATTGCAGCTTTTTAATTGTTCACAAAGTCTGGATAAAAGTGAAATCGTAGAACTTTCAAAAAAGGGTGAAACCCTACCAGTTTCTGTGACAAAAAGATTTCCTTTACCAGAACAAAAAGTGGAAAATGATCGAGGAATTAATGTACTTTTTGATAATTCCCATGATACAAAATTTGTTACTCTTTGGCGTTTTCCCCGTATGTTACGCAGCCGTGGCTTTCGAGTAATAGGAAGTTCGGCAACATTAAATACAGTTCTTGAAAGAGATGGTAAAAGCCGAATTCGAATTGATATTGACTACGAAGAAAAAGGCAAAAAACGCTTTCCCTATGCCTGGTGGCCAAATGCTGAATACAATGTTGTTGTCACCCGTCAGGCCAGTCCTGAGTATCAAGGCTATCTTCCTGAAGAGATTACCGCCCTTAAAAAATTCGTAAAAAATGGCGGTGGTCTTGTAATTTTTGGTGGAAGAGTTCGTGATAAAGAACAGCTCCAGAATTGGTCGATAAATGATTTGATGAATGTTTTTGGTGCTTCTCTGACTGATGAAGTTGACTCCTACAATCAGATGGAAATGAATGCTCTTAATCTGAAAGAATCCTGGAACGTGTTTAAGGAAGGTGATAATGGGAATCCTGTTATGGCGCGACGCAAATATGGAAAGGGTCGGGTCTTCATTATTGGTGGCACCAGTTTCTTTCAATTTCCCCGGGGCGATGATTCAGAAAGTGAAGCAGTTAAAAATAAACGGATGGATCTTGTAACCGAGATTTTGACATGGTCTTCTGAAGGCAAAGAACCGGTTGGTGGTGGTTTGCGATTACCTTCAATTGGTGCAGGTGGTCCTATTTATCCTGATAAAAAAGAGAAAATTGGTAATGTAGTTCTCTATTATACTGGAAATCAAACTGACAAAATCCTGGAAGCAATAAAATCCGATATGCCTAAATCGAAAAAGAAGATAGAAGATTGGCTGCCCTCACCCAAACCTGATGAACCTATGAATATTCTGCTTATGTCAGGAACAGGGGGCGGTTTTGCTGTCAATGCCTATTTACCAAAAGAGATTGCTTCAATTTCAATAAGGAAGAAAGGTTTACTATCTGTTTTTGCTCATGAACTGGCTCATACAATGTCTGGCCCATCGAATGCAAAAGGTGAAAAAGCCGGTCACTGTTATAGCTTTCCGGATCAAGGAGAAGCTCATGCTGGCTGGTTTCAGGCAAAATCTAATGCCTATTTATATGGTGATATGAAAGGTAAAAATCCAAACCGTATTTTTGAATTTTCGCCTGACCTGCAAAAGCTCGATCTGGCCAGAGAAATAGGTGAAAATAATGAAAAATGGGGAAAAGGCAAGCACTGGTTAAAAACCTGGTATGTCTGGCAAAAACTGGATGAGCGCTATGGCCCGACCTGGTATCCCCGCTGGCGCTGGGTTCAGCATACTCGCTGGATGGATGAACCTGATCGTAAATTAAGTATGGACGAAATTGTTACAGATATGAGTATCGCAGTTGGCGAAGATCTTTTTCCATTTTTCCAAAAAATTGGTACAACTCTGGATAAAGATAGATTGAAGTCGGCAAATTTTCAGGAGGAGGAAATTAAATTACCGGTCGCTGATATAGGACTCACTAAATGCGGCGATGTAATTCTCGATGATATTGGCGATTATAAAAAGCCTTTATAATTTTGAAAAATATTGTAATTTAAAAGTGTGAAAGTTTGAACAATTACCAAAAAGAATAGGTAAGAGGTGTAAAAATGTGTATGAATTTTAAATATATATCCATTTTTTTGATAATGATTTTAATGATTCCGGCCTTAATTCTGGCTGGCGATAAGTCTCTAAAACTGGATAATCAAAATCTTCAGCTATCCATAGATTTTCAGGAACAGTCCTTAAAGAATGAAACGCTTATTTTAAAGGGAAAAGAGAATTTCACAGTTGATATGGATGGTGATTTTGTTTTTGATATTGTTTATACTTCCTGGAGAGCTCCCGGTAAGATTAACAATTCTGCTAATCCAGTTCAATTATCAAAAAAAGATTTCCGCTATACAGATAGTAAGAAATACGAGCTGGAAGATGGTACTCAAAAACTGGAGGTCTTCTTAAAGGGTCGTAATAGCCGATTTAATGTCAAACTATGCTATAAACTCAAGCCTGGCAAAAATTATTTCAGGCGCAGCATTGCCATTCGAGATACTGTTGAAGACACCCATTTTCTAAGAAAAATCCACGCTCGTAAAGGTTCAATTTCTCCTGGATATGAGGTGATTAAAAAAGGCAGCTACGGTCAGCCTGCAGCATTTAAATATGGAGATAAGGGTGTATTTTTTGGACTTGAATTTCCAACTTCGACAAATATCATTGAAAATAACACAATAAATTCTTATCAATACATTGGTAAAAAGATCCAGGATGAATGGATCAGCAGTGAAAATGTAGTTTTTGCTCTCTATCCTGATGATCGGGTCAAATATCATTTTAAAAATTATCTGGCCGATATTCGAGTTCATCCTCTTGAGCCATATACTCTGTATAATAGCTGGTATGATCTCAGGTCTGAAATTTACACAGAGCGCCTAAGTGACAATCTAAAGAAATACGGCTTTGATCCTGAAAATGTAGTTATGGATGAAGAGAATGTTACTGATATTATTGAGTCAATCAGGAAAAATTTTTCTGAGAAGAATGATATCAAACTGGACGCCTTTGTTCTGGATGACGGTTGGGATGTTTATGAGAGTGCCTGGGAACTCCGTGAGGAGGAATTCCCCAATGGTATGAAACCGATTGCTGATAATCTGGCTCAGGATAGCACAGACCTGGGAATTTGGTTTGGTCCGACTGGAGGCTATTCCTATAGAATGAAAAGAATCAACTGGATGAAAGAACATGGCTATGAAACAGTTGGTGAAGAAGTCAGCTATAATACTGCTATGCTGTGCCTTGCTGGCGACAAATACAGCCAATTATTCAAAAAAAGAATCAAAGATTTTGTCAAAGATCAGAATGTAGGTTTTTTCAAATGGGACGGGATCCAGTTTGTTTGCAATGAAAAAGACCATGGCCATCCTGTTGGAGTCTATTCCCGGGAAGCAGTTATGAATACAACCATTGAGATGTGCAATACTGTCCGTAAATACAATCCTGATACCTATCTTAATATTACTTCAGGAACCTGGCTAAGTCCCTGGTGGGTTAAATATGCCAATCAGATCTGGATGGGTGGCCGGGATTACGGCTGGGCGCCAACTCCATCGATCAGCAAACGCGATGCCTCGATTACTTATCGGGATAATGTGCTTTACTCCGATTTTGTAGAAAAAGATTTTTGGTTTCCAATTTCAAACCTTATGACCCATGGAATCATTAAAGGCAATCTCCAACTTCTGGGCGGTGCTAAAGAGCCACTCGATAAATTTACAGATAATGCTCTGCTCTATTTTGCTCGCGGTGTCTCTATGTGGGAACTGTATATATCGCCAAATATTCTCACTGAAGGTGAATGGAATGCTATGTCCCGTTCTATAAAATGGGCGGAAGACCGTTTTGATATTTTAAAGACTACCAATATGATTGGTGGTGATCCTCTCAAGGGAGAACCCTATGGATATACCCATTTCAAAGATGAAAAAGGTATAATTGCTGTTCGAAATCCCTTTATCAAAAAAAATAAGATCAAAGTTGAATTATCAGAAAAAATGGGTCTATCTAAAAATGTTAATAGTTTGGTAGTAGAGAGAGTTTATCCAACTCGCACAATAGTCTCTGATCTTTTTTCAGCAGGAGGCCAGCTAGAACTGGAACTAAATGGTTATGAAACTGCTATTTATGAAGTTTATCCTCTTGAAGAAGCCCAGATTCCACTGATAACTGGTTTGGTTTTTAGTAAAAATGAATCTGGCCGTATGAAAATTTATCAAAAAGCAGATGATGTGAAAATTCTCAATCCGGGACAGATTCAAGATTTGAAAGTTGATAATCAGAACATAGATTTTTCAAAACTTGACCAATATAATTTCCCTGAACAGAGTAGAGAATTGCAAAATAAAATTGAGATTGATAAACAGCGCTGGTCCAAGGGGCTTATAGCAAAGGTGGATGTTACCCTTTCAGAAGACGTCGCCAAGGGAAAACTGGCTATACTGCTGGAGCCGGAAAAGGATTATTTTGGCGAACCAAGTCCAGAAGTCGAAATTGAAATTAATGATCAAAAAGTCACCCCTGATAAACAGGGTGAAGATGGAGCCTGGCACTGGTATAAAGTTGACCTGAAAAATGGTCAAAACGAAGCTGCGGTCAAAATTGATCCAGTTGACAAAAACAAATGGCAGGGAACCTTATCTATCTATGTGATTAATGAAGTGGAGCATAAAGCTACCCAACTTACCTATCAACTGGAAAATAAAATTGATGAAAGACCTATGCCACCACTGCCGTGGAGTGAAGGCATTACCAAACAGGTTTATGAGTTACAGACTAAACCAATTACAATAGGAAAATAAATCATATATAGGAGCTTCAATGAAATCTAAAGTTTTCATTTTGATCGGGTTTTTATTTATCGGATTCTTAAGTCCACTTATGTCTGCTCAAAAGTGGCAAAAACCTGAAGATTTTATCTGTGACCATGAGGGTGGTCATGACTGGCATAATCCCAAAGTTTTTGATATCAATAAGATAGACCCTCATGCTACTATGATGCCTTTTGCTGATATTGCTTCAGCGATTGAGAATAATAGGAAAGAATCACCATTTTATAAATCATTGAATGGGATCTGGAAATTCAACTGGGTTAAAAAACCTTCTGATAGACCGCAAAATTTTTACAAAACTAATTTTGATGTAGCAAACTGGGATGATATTGAAGTTCCTTCCAACTGGGAATTAAAAGGTTATGGTGTACCAATTTATGTTAATCAGCCCTATGCTTTTTCACCAAATTCCCGTCCTGATCCTCCTGAAATACCTCACGACTATAATCCTGTTGGCTCTTATAGGCGCAAATTTAGAGTTCCCAATAATTGGGATGGTCGGCAGGTTTTTCTCCATTTTGGCGCTGTCAAATCAGCCATGTATTTGTGGATTAATGGTCAAAAGGTTGGCTATAGTCAGGGCTCCAAAACTCCAGCAGAATGGGACATTACAAAATATGTAAATAAGGGTGATAATGTTCTGGCTGTAGAAATTTATCGATGGTCTGATGGCTCCTATCTGGAATGTCAGGATTTCTGGCGGATAAGCGGTATTCAGCGCGATGTCTATCTCTATTCTACTCCGAAGGTCAGGATAAAGGATTTCTTTGCAAAATCCACACTCGATAAAAATTATGAAGACGGGAAGCTGGACCTTGAAGTTGACCTTTATAACCATTTCAAAAATGAGAAAAAGGATATTTCTCTGGAAGTTCAACTTTTTAATGATGGTGAAATTGTTTATCAGGATTCACGGGGATGTAAATTAACCCAAGAAAAGAAAATAAATTTTTCCACTACTGTCAAAGAGACGCTCAAGTGGACAGCCGAGACTCCCAATCTCTATTCTCTGGTATTGATCCTGAAAAAGGATGGTGAGATTATTGAGACAGTGGGGGCAAAAACAGGATTTCGAACAGTCGAGATTAAGGATGGGCAATTTCTTGTTAATGGTCAACCTGTGCTGGTCAAAGGTGTTAACCGGCATGAACATGATCCTGTTAACGGCCATGTTATTTCAAGAGCGTCGATGCGCAAGGATATCGAATTGATGAAGCGATACAATATTAATACTGTTCGAACGGCTCATTATCCAGATGATCCTTACTGGTATGAATTGTGTGATAAATATGGCCTCTATGTGATTAATGAGGCCAATATTGAATCCCATGGAATGGGCTATGGCGAGGAAAGTCTGGCCAAGGATTCAGAGTGGATGGAGGCTCATCTGGATCGCAATGTAAGAATGGTAGAAAGGGATAAAAATCATCCTTCCATTGTAACCTGGTCGATGGGTAATGAAGCTGGTAATGGTGTCAATTTCAAAAAGATATACGAGTGGATTCACCAGAGAGATGGTACCCGTCCTGTTCAATATGAGCGAGCCGGTCTTGATACAAATACTGATATTTTCTGTCCTATGTATGCTTCTGTTGATTATATTGAAAAATATGGAAGCGAAAAACAGGAGCGGCCTTTGATTCTTTGTGAATATGCCCATGCAATGGGAAATGCCTGCGGTTCTTTGAGTGACTACTGGGAAGCGACTCGCAATTCTAAATATCTTCAGGGAGGCTGTATCTGGGACTGGGTTGACCAGGGTATTTTGCAGCATGATCAGAATGGAGAAAAATATTTTGCCTATGGTGGTGATCTAGGCCCGGAAGGTGTACCGAGTGATAATAATTTTTGCATTAATGGACTGGTGCGACCGGACCGAATGATTACTCCAAAATTAAAAGAAGCCAGGCATGTATATCAGTCAATCTGGGTTGATTTGGTTAATGGTTTTACTGAGCATAAAATTAAGATAAATAATGAGTATTCTTTTACCAATCTGAAGAAGTATAATATCGAGTGGAAAATTATGGAGAATGGCAAGACCATTCAGCAAGGGGAAATAGACCCTGTTAATGTACAAGCTCTTCAATCAAAGGTAGTAGAATTGCCAGTTGAAGAATTTGATAAAGTGCCCGGGTACGAATACTTTCTTAATGTTAATTTCTCGACTACAAAGGCCGAAAACTTGCTGAAAAAAGGGCATCAGGTTGCTAAT
>DATGCI010000272.1:0-13169 GCA_035312185.1 bacterium | reverse complement strand
TTCTAGAGTATCGCTTCACCCGCATGGCTCGCAATCTCATGGCTATTTATACGACTCTGATTTATGTTTTTGTGCTCGTTGCTTCTGTTTTATTCTCCGGTGGTCTAACAATCCAGACTCTATTTGAGGGCACTCAGCCTTTAGGTATGGAGGTTACCCTAACCAAAGCCGTATGGATAGTCGGAATTATTGCTGCTATCTACACGATCTGGGGCGGTTTGAAAGGCATAGCCTGGGCCGACCTATTTTTTGGCTCCAGTCTGATTTTAGGTGGATTTATCACTTTGATAATCGGCCTTGGTGAAGTTGGTGGAGTTGGCAATTTTATGGAAGCCAATAGTGAGAAAATGCATATGATTCTTCCTGCTGATCATCCTGTTTTGCCCTGGACTGCTCTTGTGTTTGGTCTCTGGATTCCCAATTTTTACTATTGGAGTGTGAACCAGTTCATCACCCAGCGAACTTTGGCTGCCAAAAGTCTTAGAGAAGGCCAACTCGGTGTTATATTCGCTTCTTTCCTGAAACTTATCACTCCTTTTATAATTGTTATTCCCGGCATAATTGCCTATCAATTATTCAAAGATCAACTGGTTGGTCCTGATGCAACTACTGATGCTGCTTTTCCTCTCATCATTCGCAATCTGGTTCCGGCTGGTGTACGCGGTTTTATCTTTGCTGCCATTGGTGGCGCAGTTATGAGTTCTCTGGCCTCTATGTTGAACTCGGCTTCTACCATATTTACTATGGATATTTACAAACGCATGCTCAATAATGATCCTGATCAGAAAAAAACTGTCGTAATTGGCAGAATTGCTACTGGAGTATTTCTTTTAATCGGTTGTTTGATTGCCCCTGCTCTGGATAATCCGGCTTTGAAAGGTATTTTTACTTACATCCAGGAATTTCAGGGTTTTATTTCTCCGGGTATTCTAGCTGCTTTTGCTTTTGGCATGTTAGTTAAAAAGGCTCCTAAAAAAGCTGGTGTTATGGCCTTGATCCTCAATCCAATCCTTTATGGTTTACTGTTAATTTTCTTTGGTCAGCTTCCAGTCTTTGAATCTGTAAACATTGCCGAGATTGCCTTTTTGAATAGAATGGCGATCACCTTTATCATTATTATTATTGCCATGGGAATTATGACCATTATCAATCCGCTGGATAAACCGGTAACCTTGCCCGAGCGTAAGGATTTTGACTCCTCAACCAGTCCGATAGTAAAGCGGTTGGGTATTCTGGTCATAGCAATAGTTGTACTTCTCTACATAATTTTCTGGTAAACATAGTATAATAAATTGGATTAAATAAATTATATTGGTTTTTTATCATAGATAGCAAATGTAGGTGGAAGAAATTGTGAAATTAAAATTACTGGAGAAATATAATCTAATATTTCTGATTTTCTTCGTGTCGATAATTTTTATCCTGGTTTTCAATTTGTTATCCTTAAATACCAGTCCTGTAGAAGAAGACGGGTTTAAAAAGGTTTATTACGCAGATAATATTACAGCTACCCATAAGCAGGTAATAGATTTATTTAATCAGGAGTATAAAGGCAAAATTAAAGTCATACCTATTAATTTGCCCTTTACCAAATTTACAACAAATGAACGCAAGGAATTATTAGCTCGGTCCTTGCGAAGTCATAATTCTCGAATTGATGTATTTGCAATTGATCAGATATGGGTATCAAGATTTTCTAAATGGGCTGTAAATCTGGATGAATTAATTAATATATCAATTCAAGATTCTATTTTGCCTGAATTATTATTTACCTGTTATCATGAAGAACAACTTAAAAGCATTCCTCTGTATGTAGATCTTGGTGTTTTATATTATCGCAAGGATATGTTGAAGAAGATCCCGAATTATGAACAATTATCCCAAAATATTAAAGAATCTTTAACCTGGGAAGAGTTCATTAATATTAATCAAAAATATTTTTCTGATCAGCCCGCCTATGTATTTCAGGGACGAGCCTATGAAGGTTTGATATGCAACCTAATTGAAGTAATGAAATCTTCACCTGAGATGGACAATGATCAAATTAATCTTGAACAACTTTTAGAAAAGCGGACTGAGGATGCAGTTTCTTTCTTTCACAATTTGATTTATAAATATGAAATTTCTCCTCCCAAAGTAACGCAATTCAATGAGGTTCAATCTTACAGATATACACTAAAGAATGAAGTACCATTCTTTAGAGGATGGGTGAGTTCCATAAAGGATAGCCTTGCTTTTGGTGAATATTACAGTGAAATTGACAAACTGGGTTTTGGCTCTATCCCTCATTTCCAAGGCGACTCACCTAAATCAGCTTATGGTGGCTGGAATTTGATGATTTCTAAGACTTCCGATGATAAAAAAGCTGCAGCTACTTTCCTGAAGTTTATTCTTTCGGACCGAGTTCAGAAAATATTTTATAAAAAATCAGCATATCTGCCGGTTGTGAAAAGCCTTTACGGAGAGGGTAAAATTGTTGATGATTATTTTTACGAGATTATGAAAAATCATGGAGTCCATCGTCCCAAAATCGAAAATTATACCAAATATTCTGACATCCTTACCTTCTATTTGAATGAAGCCATTATAGGTAATATTAAGCCAGAAAAGGCTATTCAAAGGGCTAGAGATGAAATTGATAATCATATAAAAACAACTAATAAATGAAAATTTTTGAGAAAATAAAAAATCACACGTATAATTTTGAAATCAAGCATTTTATCACCCTATTTGCGGTAATTCTGGTTTTTCAGGTCGTTGTAGGGTATTTGAATAAGTATTCTTCAAGAAATTTGATTTCCCAGACCAGACAACTTTATAAAAGAGATGCAGCAGAAAGAGTCGGTAATCTGACTACTAATTCTTTTGAACTCCTTCTGGAACAAAAATTATTGGATCCTAAAGAGGAAGAAAAATTGCAGATAATCAGGGCTTTTAATATTTTATTCAGCCAACAGCTTTTGCAAAATAATATACAAGAAATATGTCTTTTGATTTCAAAAAACGACAAGATTAATGCAATTGATAACGGTCGTGATTTGTACCATTATTTTCTTGAGGACCAGCCTATCAAAAATCAGTATGAATTTGTAAGTTTTAGTGAAGATCGTTATAGCAGGATAGAACAAAAGATCAGAGATAATGAGCGTATTTACAGTTTTGTAGATGAGGACAACTCCTTTCATGTATTTGTTCCTTTTGTACCCAGAGGAGAACTGGAAGGTGTGGTTTATTTAAATATGCGCCCCTCGTTGAAAAGTTTAAATAAAGCGATCACATTTTCCTACCGGGAAATCAATGCTGTATTCACCATTCTGATACTGTTTGGATTGCTGGCTATGTTTTACATCACTTCGTACACAATTGAGGATAGAGATCTCGCTCGTGAAAAATTATTCAAAATGAGGGAAGAAAAAATCAAGAACCAGGTTGCTAATGAAAAAGAGGCCCTTTTTACTAAACGTATTCACCATGCCCACCACAAGGCTGAAAAAATAATGGGATTCATTCGAGAGGAGATCAATTCTCTCTCTAAAGATAATATCAAAAAATTTAAATATATTACTTCAAAATATACCAGCTTTGTCAGCAGAGTCATCTACAATATGAAATGGCATGACTCGCCTATTCATGCTAGCCGGGGCGTATTGTTCAGAAGTGATATTAACGAAGTTCTGATGTTTTTAGTAAAACATGTTTTCAAGAGAACTTCATCACCTCAACAAAATTATAGTTTTGAATTTGATCTTGATGATGATCTGCCCAAAATAAGTGTCAATGAATATGTGATGTGGGAAAGTTTTGAACCTTTGATCAATAATGCCATTGATCACAATAGAGATCGTAATATAAATATTTTGATCAAGACTAATTATCTTCTTGATGATCAGGAAATTAGAGTAATTATTCAAGATGATGGAGATGGAATTCGGGAAGACCTGTTGGAAGAAAATGAGGACGGGGTCAAAAAATTATTTTTAGAAAAGTTCACGGAAAAAGATACTGATAATGCTGGCTATGGTTGTTATATTGCCTATCACATTGCTAGAAAAAAATGCGGCTGGAATATTGATGCTGAAAATTTAGAAGAAGGTTGCCGTTTCATAATCACCATACCTTACCAGGGAGTTTAGCTAATGCAGGACAGAACAATAAATCTATTATTAGTTGAAGATGAAGATTTCGATGTTCGCAGAATTAAAAACACTATCAAATTTTCTGAATATAAAATCGAAATCAAAGATATTGTTTCTAATGGCCAGGAAGCTCTGGAACTGGTCCGCAAAAATAATAAATACCATGTTGTTATTTTAGATTTCCAGATTTCCGGCGGTTTAATGGGTGAACAATTAATTAGAAAAATAAAAAATATACGGCCAGAATTACAAATAATCATTGTTACAAAAATGACAATCCAACAAACGGATTTTCGTTTTGCAAACAAGTTGATAGAGGCAGGTGCCTTCTGGTTCTGTACAAAATATCCTGGAGATGTCCAGGAATATATTTATCAGCCTACTGATTTTATTATGGCCATTGTTAATGCTTACAAAAAAAGAAAATTGCAAATTGCCAAAAATAATTCTGAGGAAAAACTGGAGAAAAAAGTACAGAACATCCTTTCTGAGAAAAAAATTATTGGGAAATCTCTGGCAATTGAAAAATTACGTTCAAAAATCGAAAAATATGCCAATACTGAAGCTAACATTCTAATCAGAGGTGAATCGGGAACAGGAAAAGAATTGATCGCTACTAATATTCACCATATGAGTAAGCGTAAGTATGAAAATTTTATTACGGTTAATTGTGCTAGTTTGCCAAAAGACCTTATCGAAAGTGAACTGTTTGGTTATGAAGAGGGGGCTTTTACTGGAGCAAAAGGTAGCAGACAAGGTTATTTTGAACAGGCAGATAAAGGGACTATATTTCTAGATGAAATTGCGGACTTCCCCCTTTCCGCGCAGGCCAAACTATTGAGAGTCCTCCAAGATGGCGAAATAGACAAAATTGGCCGAAAAGGAAAAAATAAAGTCGATGTTCGTGTGATCGCCGCTACTAATCAGGATTTGAAAACGCTTGTAGCCGATGGAGAGTTTCGTGAAGACCTATTTTATAGATTGAATGTTCTCACTATCTATTCTCCTCCTTTAAGAGAACACAGAGATGATATTCCGGCCTTAGTTAATAATTATCTGGATAAATACTGCCATAAAATGGGTATGCAAGCGCCACCTCAAATTACTGACGAAGCCCTCAAGGCTCTGAGAAAATATCAATGGGAGGGGAATGTACGCCAGCTGGAGAATATCTCTCAGCGATTATTACTAGGGGGAGATCAGAAAATAAGCGAGGAAAATGTCAGGGAAGCTTTGGGACAGGCTCAGGAGGTTGGTCAGAAATGTCTGGATGACTACTTTGATTTAGAAAATATTAAGCCACTTCGCGAAATTGAAAAAGAATTTCGGGGGAAATACATTAAATTTGTCAGAAACCATAGTGAAACTGATGCTGATGCAGCTGAAAAATTGGGGCTTGCTCCTCCTAATTTTCATCGAATCTGTAAAAAACTTGGGCTAAAATAAGCCAAATAAAATTTCAAATCTTCTGCGGATTTCATATCCCGACAAAATTACGGTTATATTAAAAATTTAACTAATATATTTTTTTTATAGTACCTACTATGTCCATTTTATGGCTTTAAAAATTGGTGATTTTTTACGGAATAATCAATTCTGGCCTCATATTTGAATAATAAAAACAGTAATAAAAAGAGAGTTTTATGCAATCTATCATAATAATAGTATTAATTGTCGGTGTTATAGTCGAGTTAGTCTTCCTTGGCAAGAAGTATTTTCAAAGGGAAAAGGACCGATATAAATAAGAGGTTTACATTTTATGTACGTGCAAATTGGAGAAAGTATTCAATAATGGTTATTAAAATGATAAGATAGAATTATCAATATGATAATAATTAATGCAAAATTGAGCGTATTTATAATGGTAAAAAGAAAATTTTCTTTGTTTTTCAAAAAAATTTAACTAACTAACAAAAGGAGGAGTGACATGAAGAAAAAGTTAATGCTAACTATTGCGGTTTTTTTAATTCTGCCTGCCTTAATATTTGGGCAGATGGAGAAAATGCTTTTTGATTTTGAAGAAGTTCAACCAACACCTTCCGAAGGTGATTCCACTTATTGGCAGGTAAGTCATGGAGTTAATTCTAGCTGGGATTCATGCTATACCCATCTATCATATGTAAATGACCCAACTTCTGAGGGTGATTCAGCTCTGCATGTTGAGTATATGATTCAGAGATCAGAAAGTTACGGCGGCGATGCTAAATTCATGCGCTGGCATCCCGATTCCGGCGGAGTTTATGATTTATCTGGTTATGATACTTTGGCCTTTGATTATTATATTTCAGAACCGCAGTCTGAAGAAGGTGCTATTCATTTCAGATTTAATTTAACTGAAGTTAGTGCTGTTTCTGATTCTACTTATGATGCTGGTGCTGCTGAGTATTTTTATTCCTTTAATTACATTCTGGATGATGAGGTTGGCTGGCACACTCACAAGATACCATTAATTGAAGGGGCTGGCGCAGGTGATCCTGGCTTTACCAATACTGGCTGGTATGGCATTGCTGGTGATGGTAGTTTGGATCTTAGTCAGATCAAAGCTTTTCATTTTGAATATTCAATTAGTGGCACAAATGATAGGTCAGTTAGCCAGGGAACTATGGTTTTTGATAATATTAGATTAACTGATCCACAAAAGATTGATCTTCTTTTCTTCAATGGTGAAAATATCTCAGGTAGTGTAAATGTATCGCCAGGTTGGAGTGATGGTACTTATGAGGTTACTGATGAAGAAGATAATCCCGAAACTGAAGGCCTCCGTTCCATAAAATGGGGCACACCTACTCCAAGCTGGGCGCTGTATGACGGTCTTGTATTTACTTTAGCACAACCTAAAAATCTGGCCATGAACTGGATGGCTGACGATTCTATCAAATTTTCTATCAAGGCTGAAGCTGGTCTCGATACATTGAAGCTGGTATTGTCTGATGATGATCAGGATGAAACTCTTTCCTATGAAGCTTTCTATATGCTATCTGAGGAAGAAGTTGGCTATGACGGAGAGTGGAAAGATGTTAGTTTAGCACTTAGTGATTTTGACAGAAACGGTGGTGGCTATGATGCAGGTATTGGAGGAATGGTTTATGATGAAATGATGGATTCCACAAAATTCAAATATTTGAAAATCCTGGTAGGAACTGCTAATGGGCTTGATAAAACAGTTTATTTAGATAATATCTGGATTGGTGATCCTGAGCTCGATCTAACTGGAACCGATCCTGTTCCTGGTGTAACAGCCCAGCATTATTCAACGGAAGCCCAGAACTACAACTTAGTTATGTGGCAGGACCTGGACAACGAAACAGGCGAATCTTATAATGTTTATGCCAGCAGAGAAGAAATTACTGATGTAACAGCTCCCAATGTAGAATTAATTGCCAGTAAAGTTCCTGAAGGTACTCAGACAGCTATTCACTATTTAAGATATCCATTAGAAGACCATGATGTAGAATTTTATTATGGAGTCGTAGCTATTGATCAAGCTGGAAATGATGGACCTCCTGGAACTTCCGAAAAGATCACTTCTCTGGCTAAAGGCGTCCCAACAATCTCACTGAACGTACCGGCTGAATTTGAAGTTGATGGATTTCTTGATGAATGGTATGATAGTGATATTATGCCCTGGGTATTAAAACCGGAAAATAACAATATTGCTTTTGGTGAAGTAACTGATAGCACAGATTTAAAAGGTACTATTTATCTCGCCATTGATGATGATTATCTTTATGCAGCAGGAGAGATTGTTGATGATGTTTACCATTTCTCAACTAATGCAGAATGGTGGAATTATGATGCCTTTGAATTTTTCATTGGACTCTATAATCAAGAAGGATCAAAGCATAATGCCAATTTAAGAGGAGAAGAACCGGATTATAAACTTCAATTCCATGAAAATGGTGTAGTCAATGAATATATTGGCAACACAATTGATGACCCGGAATATTTTTATTTTGAAGGTCTGGATCCTGATTATGTTTTTGAAGCAAAACTACCTCTTGATTCTATTGCTGGACCTGATGATAGCCGTTTCCATCCTGTTAATGGAATGAAAATCCCTGTTGAATTATATCTCCATGACAATGATGGTACTGGTGATGCTATGGAAGGTACCCTGGGTTGGTCGCCTTTGAACGCTGATAATGCCTGGCAATCACCTCAAGTCTGGGCATATACATTTATTGGTGATCAATACACAACATCTATTGATAACAACCAGACTAATAATGTTGTTCATACTTTTCAATTGAATCAAAACTATCCTAACCCATTCAATCCTACTACTACAATTCAATACACACTTCCATCATCTAATAAAGTTAAATTGACAGTGTACAACATGATAGGACAGGAAGTTGGCCAACTGGTAAATGAAGTACAAAAAGCCGGAATTCATAAAGTTGAATGGAATGCTATTGATATGCCATCTGGAGTCTATTTTTATAGAATCAATACAGGACAGAATGTAGAAACAAGAAAAATGCTTTTACTGAAATAATTTTTGGAATTGAATAAATAATAAGGAGAGGTGGTTTTTTCTCCATCTCTCCTTATTAAATAAATTTTAGAATTAACCTAAAGGAAGATTATGGACAGAAGAGTAAATCAATATGCTCTTTTACTAATAATTTTATTAACACTGCCTCTATTACCCGTATTCTCTCAAACAACAGGTAAGATTGCCGGGGTTATTACTGATAAACAAACGGGAGAGCCTCTTGTTGGGGTTAATGTTATTGTGACTAGCGACAGGGGAGAACAGTCAGGCTCGGCTACAAATGAAAATGGAGATTACTACATTATTAATCTTACTCCAGGAAATTATACTCTCCGAGCGCAAATGATTGGTTATACTCCGATTATAGTGGAGGATCTTGACGTCTCTGTAAATCGTACTCGCAATATCAATCTTGAATTAGAACAGGGCGTTGTTCAGGGAGAAGCAATTACTGTTGAAGCTGACCAGGTTTCATTAAAGAAAGATCAAACTAGTACTATCAAAAATGTTTCTGCTGAAAATATGGAAAAATTACCTGTAGAAAATTTAGATGAAGTAGTAGAAATGCAAGCTGGAATTGTTGATGGTCACTTCAGAGGCGGACGGCTGGATGAAGTTTCTTATATGGTTGACGGTATTCAAGTTGATGACGGGTTTAGCGGTTCGGGAAAAGCAGTCGATATTGAAACTGAAGCAGTTCAAGACCTGGAAGTGATCACTGGAACCTTTAATGCTGAGTATGGTAGAGCCATGAGTGGTGTAGTAAATGCCGTTACTAAGGTCGGTGGGAATGAATTTCATGGTGGCGTTTCAGCTGCTCTCGGGAATTATTATACTGCTAATAATGATATTTTCATTGGACTTGAACCGGAAGAAGTCACCAGAAACCAGGATTACAAATTAAATTTAAGCGGGCCTATAATTCGCGATAAAATCCATTTCTTCATGAACTACCGCTATCAGGATAATAAAAACCATCTAAATGGAATTAGAAGATTTGATGTAGATGATTATAGCGATTTTTCCTATCCGGAGCCTTCAGCATGGTATACTGAACATACTGGAGACAGCAACTATGTATCTATGAATGGCTCAAAAAACCATTCTTTTCTTGCCAAAATATCACCAAAAATTAGCAGTGATATAAAATTGGCTTTTCTCTATACTTTAAATAAAGATGAATGGAACAGTTATAATCATGCTTTTAAATATAATCCTGATGGCATGGCTAATGGGAATCGAGATTCCTACATGGGCGCTATAACTCTCAATCATATGTTAACCAACTCTTTATTTTACAATTTAAAACTATCCTACATAAACAATGAATTTGGGTGGTACAAATATAAAGATACTCAGGACCCTCGTTATATTCATGATGTTTATTTCTCTGCCTATGGTCCCGGTTTTTTTACAGGGGGACAGGAAAAAGGGCATACAATTCGAACTACAGAAGATTATAATCTCAAATTTGATATAACCTGGCAGGCTAACGAGCAACATAATTTTAAAACGGGTATTCAGTACATTGATCATAACATTGATCATAAGTGGGAGCAGATTTTAAATCGATATGAAAGAATTGGCTGGAATGATGCAGAATTGGATACACTACCTGCTGATCTAGCCCAGCAGGATCCTACAAATATCTGGGAATGGTCAGTTGATAACCAGGGAAATATGCAGGTTGATTATATTTACTATGAACCAATCACGATGCCAGATTCATCTATCTATTCTGATATTTATACTGTTGAACCCAAAGAGTTTTCCGCCTATATTCAGGATAAAATGGAATTTGATGATATGGTAGTAAATTTTGGCATTCGCTATGATTACTTTGACCCTGCCACGAGCTACCCTTCTCAAAGAAGAAATCCTGCTAACCAGCAAATTTTTTATGAACAGGATGAGCAAGGAAATATTATCACTAGAATCGATGATAGCGGTGATACAGTTAATGTATTAAATAGTGAAAAAATGTCTAGCTACCCGGAAGCCGATCCCCAATTTCAAATCAGTCCCCGTCTTGGTTTTTCCTATCAGCTGGGAAAACAGGCGGTTGTTCACTTTAGTTATGGCCACTTTTTTCAAATGCCGCGAATGGAAGCCATGTATCAAAATAACTCTTTTCAAATTGCTCCTAATGATTATGAGACAGTTCAGGGAAATCCCAATTTACAGGCTCAAAAAACGGTTACTTATGAGATCGGTCTCTGGCAGGAACTTAATGATAACATGAGTCTGGATGTGACTCTCTACTATAAGGATATCTATGATCTTCTCAGCACAAAAATAATCAGTACCTATAACCAAATAGATTATGGATTATATACCAATAAGGATTATGGCAATACGCGAGGCTTGGAATTAAAATATAATCTATATGCCGGGCCGTTTTCACTATTGCTCAATTACACACTCCAATATACCCGGGGCAATGCTGATAATCCAACTCAAACTTTTACCAGGGCAGGCGATAGCATGGATCCAATCCCCAAACTTATACCCTTATCCTGGGATCAAAGACATACTCTCAATATTTCTGTTGGCTATAACACTGAAAAGTATGGTGGCACTTTGACTGGCTATTATAATTCAGGTACACCCTATACCTGGCAGCCGCTTCAGGAATCAATTTTATCCAGAGTAAATTTATACGAAAATAATGCCTGGATGTCAGGCAGCTACAAAGTTGACTTCCGTTCATATTACAATCTGGGACCAGTCAGATTTATTCTAAAATGTTACAATCTTCTTGATCGTCTTAATGAAGTCTATGTTAATCCAGAGACAGGCAGTGCTTATACAGATATTGTCAGGGAAACTGAAATAGCATCTCATCATAGCGATTTCAATGAATTTAAAGACAGATATCAGAATCCATCTATGTATGCTGCACCTCGACTGGTTAAACTGGGAGTAGAGTACAATTTCTAGGAAATATTCTGAAAAATACGCACTTTAGGAGGAATAAATGAGAAAAATTTTTATATCTGCTTTACTGTTAATTTTCGGCTTGCAGATAATTGCCAGAGGCCAGGGGAAAATTTATGAAGGACCTGATGATCCTGCTGGCGATATTGCCGCCATTAGAGAAGGATGGATGGACGGAAATAGAGTTTTGCTTTACTTTAAGAATAATTCAGAATTGTCGCAATGGCCCAAACAGGGTTCACTATGGCCTAATAATTATAGTGGCGTTCAAATGCTGGATGGAATTGGTTTATTGATAGGTGGTCGAGTTTATATTGAGAAAGATGATGATCCGACTTCAATTGACTCTATACCAGTAACTGATCCAGGTCAGATTGCTCTGAAAAGTATGCAGGGTAAAATTGATACACTCTTTTACCTTCAGACTTCTTATCGTGAAGAAATGGATACAGACCCAACCGGTACAGTAGAATGGGGGCTATATCCTACATTTGAATATTTTGATCCGGAAAGCGAAAGCCCGGCTATGAGTGATGATTCTTCAACCTGGCCTAAAATTGGTTGGCCAGCAACTGGCCGAACAAAAAAATGGCCTGGAGAATGGAATGGTCGCTTCGGTCGAGGAGTAAAGTATGCTGACCTTGAAACCTATTTTGTGCTCAATGATGCACAGGATCAAGAATATTTGGGGCCCGAAGACCGATCAAGATATTATCCTCGGCCTGAATATAAAATAGGGGATATCAAAGAGGATGTCACTATCCAACCTGGTAAACCATGGGGTGGACTGGGCTTGCGAGTAGCAGTGCGTGGATTTCAGTGGAACAATCCTCAAGCCCGGGATGCAATCTTCTGGGAATATAATATATCCAATGTTTCTGAATATACTCTTCGTGACATCTGTTTTGGTTATTGGGTGGACAACGGAATTGGAGATGCTGGTAGTAGCGGTGAAGATGACGAACTTGGATATTTTGACAGAGTAATTGACCTGGCTTACTCCTGGGATATTGATGGAGTTGGGCAAGGTGGACTTACCCCGGGATTAATGGGTTTTGCCTATCTGGAAAGTCCTGGACTACCTAGTGACCTTAAAGATAATGATCAGGATGGTCTAGTTGATGAAAAACGGGATAATCCTGCAGGTGAAATAATTGGTCCACAGGAAGGAATAAGCGATCTTGCCGATTTCTTAGCTTTTTATAATTTAGACGAAAATGATCTAAGAGAACATTACGAAGGTGATGAAGATCAAGATTGGCAGGATGGGGTTGATGCTAATGGTAATGGAGTTTATGATTATGGTGAGGATGCTGGTGATGATGTTGGGCTTGATGGTGTTGGTCCTAACGATCTTAATTATGATGGCCCTGATGCCGGAGAATGTGACCATATGCCCAGTTATCAAGAAGGGATTGGCTGTGAACCCAATTTTGCGGCTACTGATGTTAGTGAAAGTGATATGGTTGGATTAACATCTTTCATGCTCTTTCCTATTCCTCCTCATCGACCACCATATTCAAGATGGTTTAGAAATGATAAATCTTTATATAATATTATGGTGCAAGATTCTTTGATCGCTTATCTGGGTAATATTT
>DATGCI010000271.1:0-2331 GCA_035312185.1 bacterium | reverse complement strand
GCTTTTTCTAGATGATCGACCGGAATTTTTTCATTGGGCGCATGGGCCAATTCTTCATTTCCCGGGCCAAATCCGACAGTCGGGATTTGATGGCGTCCGCAAATCGAAACACCATTAGTTGAAAATGTCCATTTGTCAACCCGGCCATCTTCTTGAAATAATTCCTGGTAAGTTTTTTGAGCATCTTTGACAAGTTGATGGTCTTCAGAAATCTTCCAGGTCGGATAATATTTTTCCTGTTCATAGACTGTACCTTTATAACTCGGTTTATCATAATTAGGCACATAAATTTTAACATCATCTTCGCTAATATTTTCCAGCTCTTGCAAAGAACTTTGCTTATTTTCGCCCCAGGTCAATCTTCTATCAATATGCATGCGTCCCTGATCAGGAATAGCACACAAAGATGGTGATTTGGTTGATAATAGGGTAGGGGCGATTGTTCCTTTTCCCAGGAAAGGATCATCTTTCAGATTATTGTTGAGTTTTTCAACTTCCAGAGCAAATCGGGAAGCTGCATAAATAACATTTTTCCCCCTTTCTGGAGCTGAACCATGACATGAAATGCCACTAAAATCAAGTTCAAATTCCATCCTTCCTCGATGACCGCGATAAATTCCCAGATTTGTAGGCTCAGTAATTACGGCAAAGTCCGGTACCAGTTTTTCCTCATTGATTAAATATTCCCAGCACAATCCATCGCAATCCTCTTCCATAATTGTAAAAGTAAAATAGACGCTGTACTCCTCATCATAATCCAATTCTTGCAAAATGCGAGCAGCAGTTATCATCGAAGCGGCTCCACCTTCCTGATCCACTGTACCTCGACCATGGACGTAACCGTCTTTTATCAACCCGGAGAAAGGAGCGTTTTCCCATTGCTCCGGATCTCCTGTATCTACAGTATCAATGTGCGCATCGATGGCCAATTTTTTAGGTCCGTTTCCAACTCTAGCGATTAGATTGCCAAAACCATCGACTCGAACATTCTCTACTCCGGCATCCTCAAGAATTTCTTTTATCTTGCCAATTACCTCCTCCTCTTCACCGCTCAGTGATGGAATTTTTACCATTTTGGAAAGAGATTCAGAAGTGTAATCTTTGTATTCTCTAGTTTTCTCAAGAATTTTCTTCGATATTTTCATTGATTTCCTTTTGGTTTAATGGTTCAATCGCTTGACTTCCGCTCATACAGGTTCTGAACAGCTTCCTGAATAACACTCATTTTTATAGCTGGCACGAGGGAAATTTCATCAACAGAATTGTTTTTGAATTTGATTTCAATAATGGAAAAATCATTTTGATTCAATATAATCAGAAAATCCTCTGATTCAAATATGGAAACCTGTCCATTAACTTCCAGACTATAAATAGAATCATTTTGGCGGTAGTATAATTTATCATCCAGAAAATAGCCATCCTCGCCCTCATCAAAACTTTTTTCAGAAAGATATACCCGGGGCTTATCCTGAAAAGGCTGGCCATTGGTTGGGCAGAAGGTGGTACAGTTGCCACATTCGTTACAATAGTCAGCAATATTTAGTACCTGATATTTTTGTTTAATACTGAAAGTGCCATCATCAATTATTTTGGTTTCACCGGCCTGACTAACAATTTTTGGCAAGGTGACCTGAAAGGGCTCGATCTTATAGGAGTAATTAGCTCGATTAGGACATACAGTGACACAAATATCACAAACTTCGTCACAATAAAGACAGCGCTCGGCTTCCTGGGTTGCTTCCTCAGGGGTCAAGGGGATTTCCACAAGATGTTCATAATTTCTCTTTTCAACTGGAATTTCTTTATGTTGCTTCCCTTGTTTTATACGAGCCCGTTTTTGATGATAATCCTGATGATCAAATCCTTTTTCTGCTTTAGGCAATTCTAATTTATGATCTGTTTTTTTAAGAATATTGTTGGCAACTTTTTTACCATCAGCAATAGCCTGAATAATTGAGGAAGCTCCTCGCATAGCATCGCCACCAATAAAAACATTGGAGAGCATAATTTCACCAGTTTCAGAATCTTTAATCTTTAATTTATCATCATCTATAAAATTAATAACAGGTGTTTGGCCAAAAGCAGGAATAATGGTATCGGTTTCTATTTCAAAATCGCTATTTGGAACTTTAACCGGTTTAGGACGACCAGAATCATCCTTGCCTTTGAGTTTCATCTTACTACAAATCAGTCCTGCAACTTTATCCTTTGAAGATAATATTCTAACAGGTGTTGCCAGTTCAATTAGTTCAATTCCTTCTTCTAGAGCAGCCTGAATCTCCTCCTGATCAGCAGGCATTTCTTTTTGTGTGCGGCGATAAATAATTTTGA
>DATGCI010000270.1:0-9745 GCA_035312185.1 bacterium | reverse complement strand
TAGTCCCCATAAATAGTTACTTTTTCGTTGTTCATTTTGGCCTGCTTGATCCTGGCTACCGCTTTTCTCATGCCTTTGAGAAGAAAGGGATTATGATGTTCCTGTTTTTCGGGATTGAGAAATTCACTGATAGAACTAGTGGAAGTCAGGCCACGATCTATGAATATTTTAGCAAGTACGGTTGGAATGTTGAAATTCCTGGAGATTTTATTTACCTGCTTTTCATTAAATTCTTTAATATTCCATTTATACATTCTTAACATACCTGCATTTATATTTGTAGTTATCTAAATTAATAAAAAAGAGGAAAAAATATAAAGCTAATCTATAAGCCGAATTCTGTACCTTGAAGGTGATAGCCATTTATCTATCGCCAGCCTTTCAACTGGGATTATGCGATCTACCCGGAAATAATAGCGAAGCGAGCAACTTCTTCTTCCTGCTTGATCTTGCTCCGGACGGGGTTTGCAAAGCCAATATCTCACAATATTGCTGGTGCGCTCTTACTTTAAATTCGGTTAATCCCGAATCACACCATTGCACCCTTATCCCGAAATTAATCGGGACGGTATATTTTCTGTTGCACTTTCCCGCTTTTTCAAGCACTCCGTGTTACGGAGCGTCCTGCTCTGCGGAGTTCGGACTTTCCTCCCCGATCTATATCGAGGCGACTACCCGACTAACTTTATATTATTTCCTCTTCATCTTCTTTACCAAATACTTTACTTTCATCTTCATCCCAGTAAAGTAAACGGCCACAACTTTCACATCTTAATATATGATCATTTGAACGAAGATCAACAGCTTTTTGAGGAGGGACAATTTTGTAGCAAAGGCTGCATGAAACTTCTCCAGGCTCATAATCAATACTACCATCCTTATTTTCATGAGCGTGATAGCGCTGAATGGCTGGTACTATGGCTTTTCCACCTCTGGCTTTTGCAATTCTATTATATTCTCTAAGGTGTCTTTTGGAAATCTTTTGAACAACTTTCTTGCGCTTTTCCTTTAATTTTACAGTTCTCTTGCCGGTCTTTTTTTTGGTTTTGTCCAATTTCTTCTTAGCATCACCTAGTTTCTTTTCCTTCTTTTCGAGGTCAATATCATTACTTTTAAGCTGCTCTTTCAAATTCTCTTCTTCTTCATCCCATTCCAAAATATTATATTCATTTTCACTAATTTTCTTTTTAACAGTTTCAATTTCGGCAGTAATGGCATCATACTCTTTATTGGAAGTTACTAAATAGAGCTGGTCTTCGTATTTATCCTGCTTCTCTTTTAAGTCTTCAATCTCGTTTTTTGCTTTTCTCCTCTCGTGTCCAATTTCGTCTATTCTTTCTTTGTGTTCTTTATTGGCCTGTTTAAGTTTATTGACTTCATTCTCAAGCTGCTCTACCTGCTGAGGTAGCTCGCCTTTAAGATCTTTGATCTCAATTAATTGATTGTCAATTTTCTGAAGTTCGATCAATTGATCGAGTTCTTTTAACATCTTACCTCCAACTAATTAATAAAAAAAGCACCTTATGCAGGTGCTTTTTATAACTTTACTTGACTTGTTATTAGTCTTTTTTGAAATTATTTCTCGATTTTTACTTTTTAAATATAAGATGCAATTCAAACTTTGCTTCTATCCTCAATTATTATCGTTAAAAAGCCTTTAAAGTTATCTATTATCAACAAAGAAATCAATATAAATAGTGCATGATTCCAATTTATATTTCATATACCGCAAACACCTGATTATTTAGAAAATACTTAATTGATTTTTGCCTTTATCCTTGTTTTTGAAATTTCTTTTGGCAACTTTTTTGAGGTCTTCTTCAATTTCTTCGATAAAGGGACTCGGCTTCATCAAAAATTTCATTCCATTGATATATCGATTTTTACTATGAGTCAGGAAAAGATGACTTTCTGCTCTTGTCATTCCTACATATAATAGCCTTCTTTCCTCATCAAAATTGGATTCCTGATCGAACAGTGAATAGGGCAGAAGCTGATCCTCGCAGCCCACAATAAATACATATTTATATTCCAGCCCTTTTGATGAATGAAGAGTCATAATATCAATATTTTCTGTTTTGTTAAAAAGACCGTCCTGACCGGAAGACAAAGTGGTTGCTTTTAAAAATTGATTCAGATCATCATAATTCCTGGCAAAATCGTAAAAGCGTTGCAATTTTCGCTTGTATCTTTTTTTATACTCTGGATAGAATCTATCTACTAGTTGCGAAATGCTTTTCTTTAATTTACTGTGATCTTTGAAATCTTGAATTACTCTGAGATCCTCTTTATTGAGACTGCTACTTTCAATTAATTGTTTTTTGATTAATGGATTGTCAGGATTGGCTTGAAATTTGAGAATTTTTATAAATTGACTTATAGGTTTATTTTTGAAAAAAGATTGCGTTCCTGCACTTTGATAGGGAAGTCCATGGTCGTTAAAGGCTTTTTCAAGGGCTGGAATCTGTTGCTTAGTTCGGCACAATACAGCAAAATCAGAAGGCGTATTATTTCCCGTATTTTCAGTCCCTTCAGTGATATTGCTATCAATGGAGAAAAAGCGAACACCGCCCATATATTGTTCGATCATGCGGGCGACAAATTCGGCTTCGCTTTTCTCAGTTTTATGGTCAGATATTCTCACTCTGACACCTTTTTTGAGTCCGGTGATCAAACTTTGTTTTTCCTGGCTGCCAAATAATTTGCTAGAAGTATTTAGAATATTTTTAGAACAACGATAACTGGTTTTTAGGTTGATAGACTGACTGTCGGGGAAATCTTCCTCAAACTTTTTAATATATATAACATCGGCACCTCGGAAACCATAGATGGCTTGATTGGGATCACCAATTGCGCACACTTTCATTTCATGATCTGTTTCTGCTGAAGAAAGCAATTTTATGATTCCATATTGAACTGGATTAACATCCTGATATTCATCAATTAGAATCCATTCATATTTTCTTTGATAATTTTCTAAAAATTTGGAATCAGATTTAAATAATTGAAAAGGTTTATAAAGCAGATCATTAATATCGACAAGATTGTTCTTTTCCAGAAATTTTTCATAGCGCTGAAATATTTGCTGAGTATCCTTTTCAACAGTATCAATTTTAATAATGTCTTGTTTAATGTCCTGGATAATTTGATGTGTTTTCTTGATTTCTTTCTTTTTAATGTCAAAAATAGATTTCAAAATAAATTTTATATCTTCTGAATCAATGATGGTGAAGTCATCTTCCAGATTGAACTTATCAGGATTGTTTTTTATTATTTCCAATCCAAAATAATGAAAAGTAGTGGCAATAACCTGATTTCCACTCTCAGAAATTGTTTGTTTAAGTCGATCATTGATTTCCCGGGCAGCTTTATTGGTAAAAGCAATGGGTAGGATGGCACCGCTGTAAACATTTTCTTTATTAATCAAATAGGCTATTTTTTTAACCAGTGTATAGGTCTTCCCAGTTCCAGGACCGGCAATTATAAGCAAATCACCATCAGTGTATTCAACTGCTTTTTTTTGCTCCTTATTTAATTTTTTCTCATTTCCAACTTCTGATTTATCGACGAGACCTTTGCTTCGTTTTTCTTCAAGTTCTCGGTATTCATTAAGAGAAAAATTCAACAAATTTTGACTTTTATAAGTCAGTCGCTCCTCTTTGATCCCATTATCAAATATACTCTGGCCGGCTCTAATATCATCAACTTCACCAGCTTGAAATACTGTGATTTCACCATATTGTCCGTCAAACCCCTCTTTGATAAGGACTTTACGGTCCCGCATTCTCTGAATCGCTTCAGCCAGAACAGGGTGCCCTTTTTTACGAATGTCCTCCACAGGAACATTAAGTAAAATGTCTGATTCATTACCCAGTTGTTTGATAAGGGGATTATATGCTCGGGCTACAGTCTTGGTTTTGGTTCCTACATCCTCAATTTCTGACAAAATTTCCTTAAGAGGAATGATAGAATGAAAAGGAAGTCGGTTAGGTCGTTCTTCCAGATTAGTTCGGTCGGAGAGTTCCACGACCCGATTCATTACTCCGATAGTGACCGGTTTTCTGCATTTTGGACAGATTTTATTATGCTTTAAAGTTTCCACAGGGTCCCAGCGAATGCCACATTTTCGATGGCCATCGTAGTGATATTTTCCTTCCTGTGGATAGAGATCGATTGTGCCCAGAAATTTATCGGGGTTGCCACTGGAAATTGCTTCGCAAATGCTAGGGTAGGATAAATCAGTATCAAAAAGATTGGCATTTCGCCCTAATTTTTGTGGCGAATGGGCATCAGAATTTGAAATCAGAGTATAATTATCAAGAAAACTACACATCCAGTGCATAGGAGCATCTGTCGATAAACCAGTCTCAACTGCATAAATATGATCGGCAAGATCGCGATAGCATTCTTTAATGGAATTAAAACCCGATTTGTCACCAAGCGCAGAAAACCAGGGTGTCCAAATGTGAGCGGGAACAAAAAAACAATCTTCCGAAGCCTCTATAACAATCTCAAGCAAGTCCCGGGCATCAAGCCCCAAAATAGGACGACCGTCGGAAGTAATATTGCCCCCAATATTGACCAGAGCTTGCTGAATTTTTTCAACTGCTTCGAAATGAGGGGCAAACACAACATTGTGGATTTTTCTGGTCTTCTCACCGCGTTTGTAAATATTGCTGATTTCAGCAGTAAGCATAAATCTTATCTCAGTGTCAGGTGCTTCAGGGAGCATATCTTTTTGTTCTATTTTATACTCATCTTTTAATTTAAATAATCCTTGTTCAGCCGGAACTAATTTTTCTTTGAGCTCTTTGATCCAGCCGGGATGAGTAAAGTCACCAGTGCCAATAACTTTGATGCCTTTAACTCGTCCCCAGTAGTCAAGATACTCCGGTACCAGTTTTTTGCTCGTTGCCAGAGAATAGTGCGAATGAATATGTAGATCGCCGATGAATTTCATAAAACTCCCTATAATTACTAAATAACAGGCTATAATTTGCTTGAAAATTAGGGCATTATCAATGAAATAAATATATGGTTAAAATTGGATGAATGAATGATTGGATGAATGGATGGAGGGTGATAAGGACTTTTTGAGAATTGAGCATATGGTTGAGCTGGAAATGCCAAAATTTAGTTGATAATCATTGTAAAATCCTATACTTTATTAATTGAAATATATCATTACTTAATTTCTCTAGTAAGGGAGGGTGAGAAAATGAAAATTAGATACTTACCAATCATAATTCTAATTTTCCTGAGAGTTGGTCTCTCCCAGGATACTTTGTTGGCAAATATTGAGGATACTGTTGGTACAGAATTTGGAACCTACCAGCCTTATCAAGTAGATTTTGTACCTAATGCTCCTCAATATGAAGTGGAACCAGACTTCAGTAATGTTGCCAATTACGAAGAATTCAAATTTACTGAAGCGGAAGAAGAAAAATTATTACAAAATAACTTTGTTGTTGTCAATGGTCGTGATGAAGGCGGCACCAGCTATATGGAAATCTACGATATCTATAATGAAGCTCGTGAAAATTCTGTACCACAGTTTATTACTTCCGATGCAGCCTTACACACTTTCCATAAACTTTATGACAAATTTTTACGGGAAGCTGAGCAAGATCATTTTATCCATCATCTAATAAAAATGGACAGTATAATTTGTCATCAGGCTGTTCAGAAGTATGAGACACTGGAAGACGAGTTTCAGAAAAAGTGCTTCAAAAATGTAGCAGCCTATTTTTCTGTACCTCTGGCTTTGCTAAAAGATGATTTTAAAATTCCAGCCTTTGTGGAAGATACTGTGAAACAGGAGCTCGAATTAATTCAGGCCCATCAGGGATATCATAATTCACCACTTTTTGGTGCATATTCTGAAGATTACAGTCAGTATAAACCAAGAGGCCATTACACAAAAACAGATTCATTGAAAAAATATTTCAAGGCCATGATGTGGCACGGCCGTCAGACTTTTGTTTTGAGAAATAAAATATCCGGTGATTTGCGGACTGATCTTACAGGTTCGGCCCTTGCTATTATTCACTTGATAGAAAATTTACAGGAGGAATATGATCTCTGGAATTACTGGAATGATATTTACATCCCCACTGTATTTTTTGTTGGTCAGGCTGACGATATTTTACCACAGGACTATTTATTATTTGCGGAGGAAGAATATTTTCAGACTAATTTTTCACAGCTCTCCTACGATCAGTTTTTAAATGATTCTGTATTAGTTGATTTTATTGAGGCAGCTGATGATTTTTTCCCGGAGCCAAAGATTACAACTGAAACGCCCAAAGGCCTGCGTTTTATGGGGCAACGGTTTATTCCGGACTCCTATATTTTAGATCAGCTTGTTTACTCCAATGTTAGTGCTCGTGCTATGCCCAAATCTCTTGATGTATTGGCTGCACTTCATTCCCAGGAAGCCTACAATTTATTGGAGGAAATGGGAGAAACTGAGTATCCTAATTATATTGAACAGCTGGCTAAATTAAAAAAAATATATAAGTCCTATCCTGCTGCAAAATGGGCGGAGAATTTGTATTGGAATTGGCTGTACTGTTTAATGCCCTTGTTAAAAGAAAGAGGTTCTGGCTATCCGCCTTTTATGCAAAATCTGGCCTGGTTACGCAAGGATATAAACACCGCGCTGGGATCCTGGGGCGAACTGAGGCATGACACTATTTTGTATGCCAAACAAAGCTCCACAGAAATTGGAATCCCGCCCAAAAACAAATTTGTAAAAGGCTATGTAGAACCCAACCCCCATCTTTTTGCCCGTTTGGCCTCTTTAGCCAAATTTATGCGAGAAGGGCTCCTGGATTTTGAATTACTGAACGAATTAAACAGTCAAAAATTATTGGCCTTTGAGGAATTAATGGTAGAACTAAAGGATATTGCTGTTAAAGAATTGACTGGTAAGGAAATTTCAACTGAGGAATATGAAACCATTTGTCTATTTGGAAAAAATATTGGCTGGATGATCTCTGATGCTCGCTATTATTCGGCTAATTATTTTAGTGAGGAAACCATGCCAGTTATTGCAGATGTGCATACCGATCCCAATTCAGATTCCTGTCTGGAAGAGGGCATTGGCTATCCCAATAGAATATTTGTGATCTGTCAAATTGAAGATAAAATTAAGATTGCTGTCGGGGGTGTCTTTTCCTATTTTGAATTTATCCAGCCTATTTCTAATCGGCTTACAGATGAAGAGTGGCGGCAGATACTTCAGTCAGAAAAAAGGCCGGGCTATCCTTTCTGGACTAAAGAATTTGCTGTCATAGATACCACCTTAGTTAATGATAGTCCTAACCATTATTCCGTTTCCAAACAAGGCCTGAGTGAAATTGAGAATGGAAATAATTTACCTGAAGATTACAAACTTTTCCAAAACTATCCCAATCCTTTCAATCCAGAGACCACAATTTCCTTTGCTTTGCCTGAGCAAACTATGGTAAAGATCACAGTTTATAATGTAATCGGGCAAAAGATACGGGAAGTCTTTAATGAAGAACTTCCGGCCGGAACCCATCAAGTTAATTTTAATGCTCAGGGGCTGGAATCGGGAGTCTATTTTTATAGACTGGAAAGCGCAAATTTTACTGCTGTAAAAAAATGTTTATT
This sequence comes from bacterium, assembly GCA_035312185.1. Taxonomy (GTDB): domain Bacteria; phylum Fidelibacterota; class UBA2242; order UBA2242; family JAFGTP01; genus JAIPHI01. Next base: position 2,107 of record DATGCI010000270.1, on the reverse strand, counting down.
GATTAAGTAAAAAAATCAGAAAGGGCCGGTCATGAGAATTAAATGCCAATTTCTTATAATTTTTATCCTAATTACTATCACTCTAGCAGGAGGAGCAGAAATTGATACAAGTTTGGTATTACCAGAAGGATTTGAAGCTTATATCTTTGCTGATAATCTTGGGCGGGCCCGTCATATTGTATGTGATAATGATGGTGATCTCTATGTTGCTCTGAGAGAACTCAACCAGGGAAAAGGAATTGTTGCGCTTCGTGATTCTGATAATGACAATCAAGCCGAAGAAATTAAATACTTTTTCGATCAACCGGGTACTGGTCTGGCCTGGCAGAATAATTATCTCTATTTTGCCCCTGATACGGCTGTTTACAGATTCAAATTTGATGGTGATGAGCTGATCCCTAACAATTCTCCCGAGAATATTGTCAAAAATCTTGAGAAACAGCGGCAGCATGCAGCTAAATCCATAACTCTCGATCAGAAAGGTAATCTCTACGTAAATATTGGTGCACCATCGAATGCCTGCCAGGAACAGATGCGCACTCCCGGTGTTGCAGGCATGGATCCCTGTCCATTACTGGAAAAATATGGAGGGATCTGGAGATTCGATTCTGATAAAATTGGCCAGAAGTTTTCGGACGCCTATCATTATGCAACTGGAATCCGTCATTGTGTGGCGCTGGACTGGAATAATCAGTGTCAGGAGCTGTACGCTGTTATGCATGGGCGGGATCAACTTTATTCTTTATGGAAAGAAAAATTTTCCAGAGAACAAAATGCAAAATTACCTGCTGAACAATTTATACTCATTGATGAAGGGGCCAATTTTGGCTGGCCTTACTGTTACTATGATCATTTTCAGGAAAAAAAGGTTTTGGCACCGGAATATGGCGGAGATGGCAAGCAAACTGGACGCTGTGAACAATATGACGACCCGTTGATCGGATTCCCTGCTCATTGGGCACCTAATGATATTATATTTTATGACAAACAGCAGTTTCCGAAAAAATACCATCAGGCTGCCTTGATCCCTTTTCATGGCTCCTGGAACAGGGCACCCTTCCCTCAGCAGGGCTACAAAGTTGTAGCAGTCCCTTTTAATGATTGTCGGAAATGGACTGATTGGGAAGTGTTTGCTGACGGATTTTCTGGTAAGAAAATTATTAAAAGCCCTTACGAGGCTGAATACCGTCCTATGGGATTGGCAACTGCTCCTGATGGCGGCCTTTTTATTTCTGATTCCCGCAAAGGCAGAATCTGGAAAATTGTTTATAAAGGAGAGTAGATTTTTACATTGAATTTTTTAATTATTTTTACGGCACTATTTAAATTTTATTGTATGAATTATAGAAATATAGAAAAGATCAATTAATGTTTTAGACATTAATAAAATGGAGTTATCTATTGTTTAGTATTGGATTGTTTAAGTAGATTTTTTAAGTATTATTTAGTCATTATTTTAATCGGTAAATGTCAATTAAGTTAGAGGGTTTGAGATGAGAAAATTAATTTCATTGTTTTTAATGGTGAGCCTTGTTTTCAATTTTGTAATGGCGTCTAATGCCAGGATGATTAGTCTAGGCGGGGAACCAGCAATGCTTATAGATGATGATGTCAGCATTGGACTTTTTCCCCAGCGGGTAAATGATTTTAATATCGCCAGAATAGAAGGTTTAGCAGCGGATCAACCTGGTTACTTAGTTATTTTTGGTGATAAAGGTGATAAATGGGGTGCCTGGGGAAGTAGTCCTCGTTCTCAGGATTTATTTAATATCTACAGAAGCTGGAATGCTTCATCTGCTCTTGAAATATCCTTTGATGTCTATCGGGAAGCAGAAAAAATTGAATCCGAGAACTCCAATAGAGAGAGAACCGCCGGTGGTATTAATACAGATATAACTTACGGGTGGGATACAGAAAATTCCGAGAAGGCTGTGAGTCTTGGATTCTCTTATGGTCCCGGAGCAATTCTTGAAGGCGATCAATATGGTGATATCGACTATAAAGATATAAGTCCCCTTGATACGAATTTAGTTAGTGGTGAATCCTATAAAATTGGTGCAAATGCAAATTATTTAAACCGAACAGATTGTAGGTTTCCATTTTTTGA
>DATGCI010000269.1:0-4720 GCA_035312185.1 bacterium | reverse complement strand
TTTTCCCAATCGGAACTGGCTACAGCAATGCCTAAAGCTGGAGGTTCTTACAATTATATTATGCGAATTCTGGGAGCGCCGCCCGGTATGGTAGCCGGATTTGCCAGCTGGTTTTCAATTGCTATGAAAAGTGCTTTTGCTTTAATTGGTATTGGAACATTTCTGACCCTAATTAACCCGGGTGTTCCTGAATTTCAAATAAGATTGATGGCTGCTGGTGCTACTATTTTTTTTACAATATTAAATCTTTTTAGTACAAAACATTCAGGAAACATCCAAACAGTTATGGTAATTATTCTATTAGCAATTTTGACCCTTTTTCTAATTACTGGTTATCCAAATATTAAGATATCCCATTATCAAAACTTTTTTGCAAAAGGAAGAACAGCCTTTTTTGCTGCCGTTGGAATGGTCTTTATATCCTTTGGGGGGTTAACCAAAATTGCCAGTATGTCGGAAGAAATTAAAGAGTCGGGTAAAAATGTTCCCCGGGCAATGTTCCTGGCTTTTATTATTATGATGGCTGTTTATATTCTAGTAATCGCTACAGTGGTGGGTATTCTTCCCCATGATTTGCTGGCTGACAATTTGACTCCAATTTCAACAGCTGCAAAATACTTTGCTGGAAAGTTAGGACTGGTTTTAATGTCTCTCACTGCTATGCTGGCTTTTGTAACAACGGCTAATGCTGGAATTATGTCATCTTCTCGGGTTGCTCTTGCTATGGGCCGAGATGATCTAGTTCCAGAATTTTTTACAAAACTTAGTAAAAAGCATAAAACTCCCTATATTTCGATTATATTTACTGGTGCTTTTATTACTCTGATTATTTTATTACTTCACATTGATTCCCTTGTGAAAGTAGCTTCTGCAATGATGCTCTTTCTATTTATTTTGAATAATTTCTCTTTGATCATTATCAGAAATATAAAATTAAGAAATTATAAGCCAACTTTTAAAGCTCCCCTATTTCCTTATCTTCAAATGTTTGCAATAGTTATCTACTTGATTTTGATCTACCAAATGGGAGCTAAAATATTATTGATGACTATCATTGCAATTTTACTATGTCTTGCCTGGTATTATTTCTATGCCCGGGATAGAGATCATTCCCAGTCAGCTCTTATTCTGCTCGCCAAAAGAATCGCTGATGAAAAATTGCCATCCCATACAAATCACGAAGATATTGAAGCCGAATTATTTGAATTGCTGCAGCATCGCGAAGAAATAATGGAAGATTTTTTCGACAAAACAGTAAAGTCTGGAATTGCCCTTGATCTTGATAGAAAAATGGATAAAAATGAATTCCTTAAACTAATATCTGAAAAACTCTCTCCAGAAATAGGGCAGAGCAAAGAGAAAATATATGATGAATTTATCGAAAGAGAAAATGCCTCCTCAACTAATATAGCTGAAGGAGTTGCTATTCCCCATATCATTATTCCCGGAAAAAATCGTTTCCAATTGGCTCTGGCAAGAGCAAGTCAAGGAATTCAATGGGAAGAAGATGGTGAACCCGTTAAAGCTGTTTTCGTTTTAATTGGTTCTGTAGATATGCGAGATACTCACCTAAAAGCTTTGATGGCGGTATCTCAAATAGTACAAAATGATGAATTCTTCAACCGCTGGAACGCTGCTGATAATGCTGAAGATTTAAAATCGACAATCATGTTAATGCCCAGGAAAAGACATGGTAGCGTCTCATAATGGATCGGTATATATGAATAGTTTTTAAGTTTTTATATGTTACCGTGTGAGATTAGGTTATAGCAAAATTCTGCTGTTAAATTAAATAAATATTTAGCCTGTGTCCAAATGGATATATTCATAATGAAAATTACTTTAATATGATAAAAACAATAGTTAATATTATAGATAATTGATATTGCAGGAAAAAACCAGGATAATATATGAATGAAAAGTTGCATAAAAATATATCTTTATTAAGCGCTTTTAGTATTGCTGCCGGGGCCATGATCAGCTCCGGTTTATTTGTATTGCCTGGAGTGGTTTATACCAAAACTGGTCCCGCTATCATTGTTGTATATTTTTTAGCCGGTTTGTTAATGATACCGACAATTTTTTCCCAATCGGAACTGGCTACAGCAATGCCCAAAGCAGGTGGAGCATACAATTATATTATGCGAATCCTGGGCGCTCCGACAGGTATGGTGGCCGGATTTACCAGCTGGTTCTCAATCGCCATGAAAAGTGCCTTTGCTTTAGTTGGAATTGGCACTTTTCTGACTTTAATAAACCCGGATGTTCCGGAATTTGAGATCAGATTATTGGCAGCCGGCGCTGCTGTATTTTTTACCCTAATTAATCTAATTAGTACAAAATATTCCGGCAAGCTTCAAACTATAATGGTCATTGTATTACTCTCAATCTTAACCCTCTTTTTAATTGGGGGCTATCCCGGGGTTAAACTGACTCACTACCAGAATTTTTTTGCTAAAGGTAAAAACGCCTTTTTTGCCGCTGTTGGAATGGTTTTTATCTCTTTTGGTGGATTGACAAAAATAGCCAGCATGTCTGAAGAAATAAAAAAGTCAGGTAAAAATTTACCCAAAGCTATGTTCCTGGCTTTCTTTATTATGATGAGTTTTTATTTATTAGTAATTGCTATAGTGGTTGGAATTTTACCCCATGATATTCTTGCTGATAATCTAACGCCCATTACTACAGCTGCAAAACAATTTGCTGGCAAAATAGGCGTTATCCTGATGTCTATTACGGCTATGCTGGCTTTTGTAACTACTGCAAACGCCGGAATCATGTCTGCTTCGCGAGTGCCTTTGGGAATGGGTAGAGATGGGTTAATTCCTGAATTTTTCACAAAATTAACTGATAAAAACAAGACGCCCTATGTCTCAATACTGATAACTGGTGGTTTTATGGCTGTTATTATTTTGGCTTTGCAAATAGAATCTCTGGTTAAAGTCGCTTCTGCCATGTTATTGCTTTTTTTCATCCTTGATAATTTGTCGTTAATAATTATCAGAAACATAGAATTCAGGAATTATAAACCAACCTTTAAGGCGCCGCTATTTCCCTATCTTCAAATGTTTGCCATAGTGGTCTATTTGCTTTTGATCTACCAAATGGGTGCAAAAATTCTGTTAATGACCATTATTGCAATTTTACTATGCCTGGGGTGGTATTATTTTTACGCCCGCGAAAAAGAATTTTCCCAATCGGCCCTCATTCTGCTGGCTCAAAAAATATTAGACCAAAAAATGCCAGACGATGTCGATCATGATAGTATTGAAGAGGAACTTTTTGAATTGCTCCAGCATCGGGAAGAAATTATGGAGGACTTCTTTGATAAAACTGTTAAATCTGGCATTGCTCTTGATATAGATAGGGAAATGGATAAAGATGAGTTTCTTGAGATTGTCTCTGAAAAATTAGCACCGCAGATTGACCAGAACCAAAGTAAAGTGTACGAGGAATTTTGTGAAAGGGAAAGCAAATCTTCCACTAATATTGCCGATGGAATAGCCATTCCTCATATAATTATTCCGGGAAAAAATAGATTTCAATTAGCTCTGGCCCGAAATAAAAACGGTATTGCCTGGGAGGAAGGAAGTGAACCTGTCAAAGCTGTTTTTGTGCTAATAGGTTCTGCTGATATGCGGGACACCCATTTAAAGGCCTTGATGGCCGTTTCTCAAATTGTTCAGAATAAAGATTTTTTTGATAAATGGATGGATGCCAAAGGACCGGAGGATCTCAAGTCTGTGATTCGACTCATGCCGCGTAGTAGAAGAATTAAAAAAGAAAGAAATACTTAAAAAATTCTTAAGTTTGCAATCTCAAATTTTTATTAATCAGCCTATGATAAAATTATAAAGGGATATGATGAGAAAAACTAAAATAGTTTGTACAATAGGCCCCAGTACTCGCCAAAAGAGTGAAATAGTAAATTTGGTTAAAGCGGGAATGAATGTTGCCCGACTTAACTTTTCCCACGGTACAAAGCGGGCCCATAAAAAATCAATACAACATATTCGTAAAGCCAGCCGGGAGCAAAACCAGCCTGTTGCTATTCTCCAGGATCTGGCCGGCCCCAAAATTCGGATTGGTGACATAGAAAATGCTCCCATTATTCTTAAACCGGGGCAGAAATATATTCTCACCAATCGCAATGTTACCGGTAATAAAGAACAAGTCTCGCTCAATTATGAAAAGTTACCTGAAGATGTGAAGCCAGGTGATACTTTGCTACTGGCTGATGGTGCTCTGGAAATGGAAGTTGTGGATACTGATAAGACTGACATTGAATGCAAAGTCATTGTAGGCGGCGAATTGAGTTCCAAAAAAGGCATAAATTTACCTGATACAGTTATTAGCACAAAAACATTGACTGAAAAAGATTGCAAAGATCTAGATTTTGGTCTGGAAAATGATGTTGATTATGTTGCTCTTTCCTTTGTTCGCTCGGCTGCCGATGTTCAAGAAGTCAGGGATATTATTGACAAATCCGATAATCAAGCCGATTTAATTGCAAAAATAGAGAAAAATGAAGCATTAAAAGAGATAGATGAAATTCTGGAGGTCGTCGATGGAATCATGATTGCCCGCGGTGATCTAGGCGTGGAAATTCCCATTGAACGGGTGCCAGGAATCCAGAAAAGGTTAACGGAAAAAGCCAAGTCTAAAGGCAAAATCGTAATTACGGCTACTCAGATGCTGAAATCAATGGTTGATAATCCCC
>DATGCI010000268.1:0-22336 GCA_035312185.1 bacterium | reverse complement strand
TCTTAAAATAATTTTTTAGAGCCTTAGAATCGATATTTGGTTGATTGGATTATTTTGAAGATTATATAAAATTTTTATTTCATTTCAGTTTTAGCAAATAAATCAATTTTCAATATTTTTAGCCAAATTCTAATTTTAGGTTTATTTCCAATTTTTTAGTAAGGCAGTAAGCTCAAATTAAAATTTTAAGGCCTTAGAATTGAAATTAGAGTTTTTATAATTTCTGTAAATTTTTTTAATCTTAAAAATCATTTGATGAAAATATTGCTTTTTCATTTTGTGGAAAAATTTATTCAGGAATTTTGAATCGTGGCAAGTTTTTGCAAAAAAGCGTGGCAAGATGAGAAAAAGTGGTAATATTTGGTGCTCGAGGCAGAATTAGGCATAAGATATATTATGTAAACCTAGCGGTTTTACATAATATTGGGGTGGGTTTTTTCTACTTCCCTGCTTTTATTATTATCTCTAGCGAGATAATTATTCAAAAATATAGTTTAACAATTCATACCATAAGCCCATTAACAGATTTTTTTTCAATCGAGTATATTTTGCTTGAATCCTATTCCTGGCGGTTTTACATAATATTGGTGTGCTTTTTTGCTACTTCCCTGCTTTTATTATTATCTCTGGCATGATAATAATTCATAAAATCTAGAAGTATAACATTTTTAGCGGTTCAAATATATATCAATCTACCATTTAATCGGCCTGGTAGGTTTCTAATTATCGCGGTTCTTAATTTCTTTAAGGAGTTCATCAACTGCTTTTTTCAATTGTGGGTCTCTATTATTTGCCTTGCTTCCAGGTGGATTATCTACAATTATGTCTGGTACAGCGGGTTCATGTTCCATATTATGATCTGTTTTCTTGACATACCAGGCTCGATATGGCAGTCGAATATAACTTCCATCAATTAGTCGTTTACCTCCTGTAGAAATAACGGCACCAAAGGTTGGTTTTCCTACTAAAGTACCTATATTCAGTGTTTTATAAGCATGAGAAAAGATTTCTGCATTGCTATAACTATTTGAGTTGCATAGGGCTATCGATGGTTTAGTCCAGGGATAAAAAGGTAATCGAACAGAAAAGGGATAATGTTGACGGAAATTTTCATGATTTTGCTCCAAATTATCCGTTGCTCCTCTTGGAATTGTATAGGCATGTTGCTTTACATTTAAAATTGCCATCAGATAATCAGTAGTCCAACCTCCCCCATTAAAGCGAACATCGATTACAATGCCTTCCTTTCCGTATCCAGCGGCTGCCAAATCCCGTTCAAATTGTTCAAAACTAGTCCAGTTCATGCCTCGAATGTGAAGATAGCCTAGTTGACCGTCAGATAACTGATGGGTGAGCCTGAGCTTTTCATTAACCCATTCTTTATATAATTGATTAGAGATACTTTTTTGTGGCCAGATGTAAACATTTTGGCTTCTTTCTTCATTTTGAACAGTCAGAAGTACTTTTTTACCAGCTTTATTATTAAATAATGAATAAAAATTGGTATTCTTATTAATTGATTTTCCATTTACTGCAGCGATCACATCACCGGCATTTAAATGCGATTTGGGCCTGTCAGCAGGTGTTTGAGGTATTACTCGCTCTATTTTGACACCATTTTCGACAGGTACAATTTCAATTCCTAGCTTACCAGTTGTAATATTCTGAGTTTCATAGCGACCAGAACTGTAAAGCCCCATATGACTGGCATTTAACTGGCCTAGCATTAAGTTAAACATATAGGCCATATCTTCTTTAGTAGAAGCCTTTAGAGCCAGGTTTTTATATTTATTTTTTAATTTTTTCCAATCTCTGCCATGAAAATCGGGATCGTAGAATCCATTATAAATTGTGCGCCAGCCTTCTTCAAATATTTGCTGGATTTCTTTTTTATAATTGACCTCCATCTCGGCTTCAAAAGCGATAGGTTCTACATCATTGTTATCCAGATTAATTTGGTTCAGGACTGTTCTATTGAGCATGAAGATGGAATTTCCCTCAGGACTTGCCAGGATTTTACGCGGATTCCTGCCCCCTTTTGTTATTTGATCAAGATCTTCACCATTCCATTTTATACTAAAAATATCGCGGCCAGAACTTTGTTTGCTCTCAGCAATAAAATAGATTTTTTCTCCATCTTTTGAAAAAAGAGGCATGCTTTCATTTCCAGAAAAATCAGTGACTTGTTCAATCCTTTTATAAATTTCATCGGTATCAATCCTAATTTTTTCAATATTTTGCTTATCTTCATCTTCACTATTCTGATTGTTTTCTTGCTCAAACTTTTCTTCTTTCCTTTCTCGCTCAGTCTTCAACCAGTCCTCTTCCTTAAGCCAAACAAACCAGACATCATTATTTTGATTATTCCGCTCTGATACAAAAGCCAGTTTGTCGCCTGAACGGCTCCAACTGGGCGCATAGTCACCTCTGGGATGCATACTAACATTAATTGGCTGCCCATCATCAATATTCTGGATAAAAACTTCGTTATTGAAATTCAAGTTTTCGACACTGTAGGCTAACCAGCGACTATCGGGACTCCAGCTCAGACCCTGCGGTTCTGCCCACCCTTTCCTTAATGTTCGAAGGTTATCCAATTTCCCATCGGCTGCGATATCAGCAACAATCAGATCACCAAGTCCCCGCACAAAAGCTATTTTTTCTCTATCAGGTGAAAGCATAATATTGGATTCATTTTTATCAGTATTGGTGATTTGTAACTCTCTGATTTGCAGGGATTTTAATATTTGGGTTTCATTTTCGTTATCAGGTTTGGCAAGGTAAATATCATACTGGTTATCTTTGTCGGAAAGATAAATTAATGTAGAGTCATTAAGCCAGACAGGATCGGTTTCTCTGGACGAGCTTTTGGTTATATTAACTGTGTATTCATCCTCGTTATCATTTCTGGTTACAAAAATATCGCCGCGAATTACAAAAGCATTCAAGTTACCATTTGGTGAGATAGCGAAATCACTTACCTGATCAGAATATGTTTTAAATACTCTGTTATCGAAGCGATTATCCTTGCTAACTTCAACCTTTACTTTAGATATGTTCTGGCCTTGGGAATCTATAGTAAAGAGCCCATTTTTCCTTGAAAAAACAAGTTTGTCGCTATTTTCTGCATTATCAAAATGTCGAACTCCAAATTCATCAAAATCTGTAATCTTATTAATCCGGGAAGTATCCTTAATATTTATTGAGTAAAGATTATATTTACCACTTCGGGCACTAATGAAATACAAACTTTTAGAATCTTTCCATTTTGGCAAATAGTCCTGCCCATTATAGCTGGTAATTTGTGTATATTGATCATTTTCGATATCGTAAATCCAGATATCTTTATTAGCAGCTCCTCTATATTTTTCACGAGCCACTCGGCAAGCGCCTTTTACAAAGGCGATATAGCGTCCATCAGGCGACATGGCAGGCATCTCCCCTACTGCATTCAATAGACGATAGGGAGTGCTCCCTGAAACTGGACAGGTGGCGATCTCGTGGTTCCATTCAACCTGTTGAAAATTTCTTGAAGTTGTGAACAGTACTCGATCATTAACGGTCCAGTCAAACAAATTATCCTGACTGGAATGATAGGTCAGCCTTTTTATATTGCTTCCTTGAGCAGTCATAGTATAAATATCATGATTTCCAAATCTATTGCCATTAAAGGCGATTGATTCTCCATTAGGACTCCAGACTGGGTTGGTTTCATAAGCTTCATGGATTGTCAAGCGGATGGCTCGTCCGCCCTGTTCTGGAATAGTCCAAATATCACCCTGCCATGAAAAAGCAAGTGTTTTACCATCAGGAGAAAAAGCTGGTCTTCGAATAATACTGGCTTCTTCTGCACCAAGTTGAAAACAAATAAAAAATAGAATTGAAAAACCGAAAATAAGACTAGATTTGCGCATACAAAAACTCCAATTATTTAGATTATCAGGGAAAATTTTATTGAATTAATAAGCAGTAATCAAGTAGAAAATTAATTTAATGATTTACATTTTTATCCTTTGATGAATAAGAGAATTTGACTTATATGATTGTTTTTTTAATGAAATCCTATTATTTCTCCGCTTAATTAATTAAAATTAAGGATTATAGAAAAGTTACCTATTAAGCTCAATTAAGGTAGTAAGACATGCAAATATCTTGTTTTCAAAAATATAAGATCCGCTTTATTGCTAACTTAATTATTATTTTTATAATTGGATTTGCGAGAACTGCTGCCCAGGACTTTTCAAAAAACGGTAATAGAAGTACAATTATAGTTGGTAGTGAACCAGGCTATCCCCCCTACTGCTTTGTCAATGATCAGGGCAAAGCAGATGGCTTTTCTGTTGAATTGTTGAAAGCCGCTGCCAATGAAATGGATTTGAATGTAGAATTTGAAATCGATGTTTGGAAAAAATTGAAACAGGATCTGGCTGAACACAAAATTGACGCTTTGCCACTTGTTGGAAGAACACCTGAGAGGGAAGATATCTTTGATTTTACTTTTCCCTACTTGACAAGGCATGGTACTATTGTAGTTAGAAAAAATCAAAATGGGATAAATTCAATTTCTGACTTGACTGGCAAACAAATAGCAGTCCTGGAAGGAGATAATGCTCAAGAATATTTAAATAGAATTGATATTGATGCCAATATTGTTCCCCGGCATACATTTGAGGAGGCTATGATTGAGCTTTCTGATGGTAAACATGATGCTGTAGTCATCCAAAAATATCTGGCTTTTCAGATCATTAAAGATAATAATCTCAATAATTTGAAAACAGTTGGAGATCCTCGGGAAACGTTCAAACAGTCTTTTTGCTTTGCTGTCAGTGAAAATGATGATGAATTATTATCACTGCTTAACGAAGGACTTTCCATTGTGATTTCTAAGGGTATCTATCAGATGCTTAATAATAAATGGTTTGCTCCCCTGGAAACCAGGGACCAATTGCCCGACCGTCTGGTTATTGGTGGCGATTATAATTTTCCTCCCTATGAATTTTTAGATGAAAATGGCCAGCCAACTGGATTTGTTGTCGATCTAACCAGGGCTATTGCTAAACAAATGGACATCAAAGTTGAAATTACTCTTGGCCCCTGGTCGGAAGTTATCAAAAAATTGCAAAAAGGTGAAATTGACGCTATACAGGGAATGTTATATTCTGCTGAACGGGATTTGAATTTTGATCTCAGTCCAGCCCATACTGTGATTGGATACGTGATCGCTGGTCGTACTGACAAGCCTTTACCTAATTATTTATCTGAACTTACCGACAAATCTATTTTAGTTCAGAACGGCGATATTATGCACGATCGGGCTTTACAATTAGGCCTAAAAGATCAACTGATTGTCGTTGAAACACAGGAAAAGGCGCTACAACTATTGTCAAAGGGTAAGGGAGATGTTGCTTTAGTCTCAAAAATGTTGGCCTATTATTATATCGATAGACACGACTATGATAATATAGTAATAAATGAAAAACCGGTTCATTCTCCGGAATATTGTTATACAGTACAAAATGGGAATACAGCTTTATTGGCTGAACTTTCAGAAGGTTTAGCAGCATTGAAATCCTCAGGACAATACAGAGAAATCTATTCGAAGTGGTTGGGGCCATATGAAGAAAGAAACCTGAGTTTTATGGATATTCTGCAATATTCTCTTGTTATTATTGTCCCCTTTACCCTGGCATTTATTGGCGTTCTGTTGTGGACCTATACACTCAAACGTAAGGTAAAAGAGCGGACTCATGAACTTGAAGAGGAAGTAAAATACCGCCGTCTGGCTGAGCAAAAGGTCAAAAAAAGTGAGGAAAAATACAGAGAAATAGTAGAATCGACTCACGATACTATGCTTATTAGTCAAAAAAATAAGATTATTTTTCATAATAAAGCTTTTCAAAAAATGACTGGATACAATAAACAAGAACTGGAAGAAAAATCTTTAAATCAGATAATCATTGAAAAGGAAGCTCTTCATCTTATCCTGGAAGAAAAAAAGAAACCAGTTGCGTCACCAAAAAATAAATATGAAATGAAAATAGAGAAAAAAGATGGCAGTGTCATCGATGTGGAAATTCAGGCTACACCAATTAAATTCCACAATCAATCAGCCCATCTGCTGGTTCTGCGAGATATTACCGAAAAGAAGGCTCTACTAGAAAAATTGCAAAAAACAAAAGAGGAAGTTGACAAACTAGGAAATTTCATCCCAATTTGCTCTTCTTGCAAGAAGATAAAAGATTTGGATAAAAAAGATCAACCCTGGGTAGAACCAGAAGTTTACATTATGAAACGGTTATCGGGCATTCAGTTTTCACATGGAATCTGCCCGGAGTGTATGAAAGAACTCTATCCTAAATATTACAAAGAAAAATATCCCAAAGATTCATTTTCAAAGAATAAATAAAATTGTTGAAATACAGCATTCTAAAATGATAATATATACTAATATTTGAGTCATTATTTACCTATCGCCTCACAAGAATAAATAATACCTGCTTTGAAATTTAAAAAAATATACCTACCTTTAATTTATGCTATGATATAATTTTCCTACTGTAGCAAATTATATTTCAAAGATCTTCACTTTGGAATAAAGATTTTACCTGGGGTCAACGATGATAGATAAAAATAAGAACAGGCAAGAACTTTTACTTGAAGTCCAAAAACTGCGAAAAAAGGTTCGCGAATTAGAACATTCTACTAAAAAAACAGAATTTGAAAAACACCAACAAATTCAGAATGCTCAAAAATATAAGACATTAGTAGAATCTTCATTAGTTGGTATTGCTATTTCGGATCTAGATGATAATTTGACTTTTGTCAATCGCAAATTTGCTGACATGTTCGGTTACAACAAAGATGAAATGGAAAATATGACTCTGCTGGATTTATCACCGCATAGCGAGCAGGACAAACTTCAAAAAATGTCATCAAGACGAAAACAGGGCAAAACTGATGTTTATGAAACTCAATTTTTAGCGAAAAACGGCAATCTAGTCGATGTACTCATCAATGCTTCTCCCTATCGAAACCCTAAAGGAGATATAGTTGCTACAATCGGAATTGTCATCGACATTACTGAGAGGAAACAGGCCCAAAAAAAGCTGCGAGAAAGTGAAAAGCAATATCGCCAGATTTTTGAGAATTCTCCTGTAGGAATATTTTTGATCACTTCTAGAGGACAATTGCAACATGCAAATCCTGAGATGACCCGAATTATTGGAGCCTCATCTCATGAGGAGGCCGCTAATATAGATCGCGACAAAATTGTGAATTTTTTCGAAGATAAAACCCGCAAAGATGAATTCATAAAGCAACTTGATGAGGATGGTAGTCTGGAAAATTTTGAATTTAAAGCCCAAAGGCTGGATGACAAGCATATCTGGTTAAATATTAATGCTAAAGTTCGTAAAAGATTTCCTGATGGTTCATTTCTGATCGATGGATTTGCACAGGATATTACAGAGCGTAAGCAGGCTCAGCAGGAACTGGCTAATGAGCATCGCTTGCTCAGAACTTTTATCGAAAATATACCAGATTCGGTTTATGTAAAAGATAAAAAAACCCGGGTAACTCTGGCCAATCCTGCTGATCTTGATTACCGAGGTGCAGATTGTGAAGCCGATGTAGTCGGAAAGACAGATTTTGACTTTTTTCCCAAGGAGACTGCTGAAAAATATTATGCTGATGACAAAAAAGTTCTTGATGAAGGGAAGCGTATTATCAATCGCGAAGAAATTTTAATTCTTCCTAATGGTGAAAAACGCTGGTTGCTGACAAATAAACTGCCTTTAAAAGATGAAGATGATAATATAACTGGTTTGATCGGAATGGGCCGCGATATCACCAAACGTAAACAGGCTGAAGAGGTTCTCAAAAAAAGTGAGAAGAAGTACCGGGCAATTGTAGAAACTGTTCAGGATGCGCTTTTGATCTGCCGAAATAATGAAATCCTGTTTTTTAATGATTCTTTTATTGATTTGGCTGGCTATGATCAAAATGAATTGTTTAATCTGGAAAGCAATCAGCTATTCCTTGAAGATAACCACGTCTGTTGTCTTGATCAGAAAAATTCAGATAAAGAGGAAGCTTTAAGAGAAGAAGGACTGTTGAAAAAGGCTGATGGATCTCAAATAAATGTTGATATTGAAGCTACATTAATAGAATTTCAGGGCCAAAAAGCCCGTTTGTTGTCTTTGCGTGATATTACAGAGCAGAAAAAATTGATAGAGAAACTGCAAAAATCGGGCGAGAAAATTGACAGTTTTGGAGATTTCATTCCGGTTTGCTCATGGTGCAAAAAGATACGAGATGATGATAAGCCCTCCAGTCCCTGGATAGAGCCTGATCGCTATATTGCTGAAAGATTACCAGAAATTAAATTCTCGCATGGGATTTGTCCGGACTGCGTAGATGAATTCTATCCCCACCTAAAATCTGATCAGATTAAGGATAAAGATTCCAAAAATGAAAAATAAGTCTGTAAGTTGAAGTTAATAAATCAATTTTATAGATAAATTTATCGATAATTTAATCTGATTTTATTATATTGTTATTATTGGATATATGTCGTAAAAAACATTAGGGTTTTCTTTAAATTTTATTAAATCTACCAAATTTTACTTTATTTTTAATCAAAATCGAATTATTTTTGATTTGACAATATATAAAAATCCGCCAGGTGTAAGAGGAAAAAATATTTAGTCAGAGATTGTGCTTTTCTGGAGGAAGAATTGTTTTTAAAATAATCAGGGAATTTGGTTTTGAATAAAAAAATTATTAGCTGGATAACAGGAAGTCTGGTGATCATTATCAGCGCTATAATTTTTTCCGGACACCAGACCAGTCAGCTGGAAACAATTAAAAAAACCGATACTCTGAGAATATTAACGGACAATAATTTCAATTGTTATTATCTTTATCGTAACCGTCCAATGGGATTTGAATATGATCTGGCTCGCTCCTTTGCTGATTATCTGGGAGTTGAACTCAAAGTGATCAATCCGGACTGGAATGAAATGTTTTCCAGTCTGCACAATAATAAAGGTGACATTATCGCTGCTAATCTTACCATTACTGATAATCGTAAAGAGCATGTCGATTTTTCCCGAGGATATTTGGCTGTCCAACAGCATATTATCAAGCATTATGATAATCGTTCTGTTGAAACAATGGAGGATTTGAACGGCAAAAAAATCCATATCCGCGAAGGAACATCCTATCATCAGCGCTTGAAAGAATTAAAATCAAGAGGCCTAGATGTTGAACTTGTGCTATATAAAGATCTGCCTACTGAGGAATTTATCCGTATGGTGGCTGATAAAGAAATTGAACTCACTGTTTCAGATTCCCATATTGCCCGGCTTAATCGGCGCTATTATCCAGAAATTCGAATATCGGTACCTATTGAGGAGAAGCAATGGTTAGGATGGGCTGTGGAAGAAGGAAACCATGATCTGCGAGATGCTATCAATGATTTTTTTAAAAAGATCAAAGACAATGGTCAATTTGGCAAGATCTATGAGAAATATTTTGCAAACATTGAAATTTTTGATTATGTTGATATAATTAAATTTCATCAGAGAGTTCGAAGCCGGCTTCCAAAGTATAAATCCTTAATTCAGAATCAGGCTCAGAAATATGATTTTGACTGGCGTTTAATCGCCGCTATAATTTACCAGGAATCCCACTACAATCCCCGTGCCCGCAGTTTTACCGGTGTAAAGGGTCTCATGCAGGTCACTCTGCGAACTGCCCGGGAAATGGGAATCAGGAATCGTCTTGATCCTGTCCAGAGTATTAAAGGTGGAATAAAATATTTAAATAAAATCTATCAAAGATTTGATAATATAGAAGGCCTGGATAGAATGAAATTTACAATGGCCAGTTATAATATTGGTTACGGTCATGTCAGAGATGCTCAAAAAATAGCCCAAGAAAAAGGCCTGGAACCGACAAAATGGTCATCACTGGAACAGACTCTTCCTCTTTTGCGCTATAGAAAATATTATAAGGATACAAAATATGGATATGCGCGAGGCACAGAACCTGTTCGCTATGTCAATCGGGTTATGACCTATTATGATATTTTACGGCAAAAATCTATATCATGATGCAAATTATTACAATTATTATGCTTGGGATATAATTCCTTTGCATATAAATTCTAGGATCATTGAAAATTAAACCGAAAGCAAACAATAATGACAATTATACAACAGAAAAATAAGATAAGTGATAAAAAGAAACGGTCCCGGCAACATCCTCGTGAAGAAGACATTCGAGGCCCTTATTTTCGTGACCTTACTGCTATTCTCCACTCACAGGCTTTTCGTCGCCTGAAACATAAAACTCAGGTTTTCTTTTCACCGGAAAATGATCATATTTGTACTCGCATTGAGCATAGTTTGCATGTTTCTACAATTGCTGCTACCATTTCAAAAGCCCTGGATCTTGATACTGAACTTGCTCAAGCAATTGGTCTGGGGCATGATCTGGGCCATGCTCCTTTTGGTCATAAAGGTGAAAAAGTGCTCAGGCAAATTACCGATATCAATTTTCTGCACGAATTGCATAGCCTGAGAGTTGCCGATGATATTGAAAATTATGGTCAAGGCATTAATTTAACCTATGCAGTCAGAGACGGTATTGCTTCTCATTGTGGTGAAAAGGATGAACAGGTAATCGAATTAGCATCTCCGCCTAATGACCTATTGGATCTGAATTCACTGCCCCGCTCTCCTTCTACATTGGAAGGTTGTGTTGTGCGTATTTCTGATTCTATCGCTTATCTGGGTCGCGATCTGGAAGACGCTATGGTTGCCGATCTAATAGACAAAGAGGATATTCCTGAGGTTTTGAAAAAAAGTCTGGGAACTGACAATAGTACAATTATAAAAAATTTGGTTTATGATGTTATTGACTGGTCGAAAAAAAATCATAAAATTGGGTTTTCAGAGGAAAAATTTGAACTGGTCCAGGAATTGAAAAATTTTAGCAGAAAAACTATTTACGGCCACCCAAAAATGCAATACTGGAATGATTACAGTGAATTTGTGATAAAAACTCTGAAAAATTATCTAGAATATTATTTTAAAAAATATGGCTTTGATTTCGCCAAATATTATAATGATTGCCCTGCGCTGGTTAAAAAATTTGGTAAATTCATCGAATCGCTTAAACATCTTTATACTGAAGATGATTTTGATAGAATAATCTGCGATTACATTGCTGGAATGACTGATAATTATGCTCTCAACTGTCTGGAATATATTCTCTCATCCGGTACAAGTGGATTTTGAATGATTTAATAGGTAAATTGGCAACATATTAATTAAATATTATGATCAAAAAAATATCAATATTATTTATCACTCTTTTATTTTTGGCCGGAGCTTGCCAGCAAAAACGTTCACTTCCAAAGAATAAAAAGTCAGGCTCAAGTGAACTCAAACCTGTTCTCAAACAAAATACTAGTTCACAAAAAAATCAATCGAATAGCATTACTAAAAAAATAGTCGATACTCTTGAAATTGATAGTCTGGCTACTCTGAGTGATAGTACTCTTTGGGAAAATTATTATAAAGTGCGTGACAAATCTAAACAAGCAATGCAGGAAAATAATTACAATCAGGCTACTAATTTACTACTAAGAGCAGCCCATTATACCCAATCTTTGAACAGAGATGATATCGCCGCCTGGCAGTATAACAATGCTGGTTATTGTCGAATTCAACTATTTATCAAAAAAACTGATTATAACACAAGAATTGACAAGATAAACAACCTGCCTAATGAATATGCTGGCAAAGAATATATTCAGCAAACTAAAGATATTTTTGCCCAAAATCTGGAGATTATTAAGCAAGCACGTTTATATCTGGAAAAGGCCTACGAACTTGACCAGCATTATTCAGCCAGTCAAAGAACACAAAAAATATATAACAATCTGAAATTTGCCGATCGGATTTGCAATTACATCAAAGAATAATTCAAAGAATTAAATTCAAAATTCCGCCTACTGTAAAAGATGTGAGCACCATGATCAGGGCGGCTTTAAGCATATCTTTGACTCCTAATTCCTTGACCAGAATAGTGAATGTAGCAATACAGGGAAAATACATAGTGAGAACTACACTGGCGATAATTAGTTGCTTGAGATTCATTCCTAAAGGCGCTAGCATACCAACAGCCAGATCTTTTCTCAGAAAGCCCATGATCAGTGCTCCTACTGCTTCTTTGGGTAAACCTAATATTTTGGTAACAATAGGCTGGGCTAAATTCCCTATAAATTCTATTATATGCAAAGAATATAACACATTCACTATAGCAACGCCAAGCAGAACGTAAGGAATAGCTTCTTTTAGAAAGTGCTTTATCCGCATCCATAATTTTTTAAATAAAGTTATCAAATGGGGAAAGCGTAAACGAGGAATTTCGGTAAAGATTTCAGGGCTTTCGCCTTTGACAGTTTTTTTCATTATAAACCCTAGAATCAATCCTACAATCAGCAGAGTAAGAAAAATTGGCCCCATACTGCGAATTCCATATTGACCGACAAGGCCGATGACCATTGCAATTTGAGCCATACAGGGCGTCACAATGCCCATTAAAGTTGCTGCTATGAAACGTTCTTTGCGGGTTGCTAAAAGTCTGGTACTCATTGCTCCGGGTACATTGCACCCCAGTCCCAGTAAAAAGGGCAGGAATGACATTCCGTGTAATCCGATCACATGCATAAAACGGTCTAAAAGCACACCAAGGCGGGTTAAATAACCGGAGTCTTCCAGAATACTGAGTACAAAATAGAAGGAGAGTACATAGGGTAGAACTGCTGAAAAGGGAACGTAAAATCCCGTCGTCAATAAACCAAAGGATTGCTCAAAGTCAATACTACCATCAATCAATTTACCAATCAAAACTGTGTGTAAAAAACTGGAAGGATTCAAAAGCCCGGACAATTTCATCATCAAGGGCTTCCATAATATTTCAAAAGCCGGTTCTAAAACAAAACCTATCAGGCTCTCCCCTATTGTTCTGATAACAAAGAAACTGGCCATCAGAATAAGGGCAGCAATCGGAAGTCCTGTCCAGTGATTAATTGTCAGCTCTTCAAATCGATCCCGAATTGTATGGTGCTTATGGAATAATTTCTGAACTTGCTGAACTACATTGCCGATATAGTTCCAGGAGTTGACAGGTTGCACCTTAAAATCAATATTTTTGGCTTCATCAATGCGATCTACAAAGGTTTTGATGCCTTCACCTGTAATTCCAACGACAGGAATGACCGGAACACCCAGAATATCTTCCAATTTCTGAGCATCAATGGAAATTCCAACATGCTGGGTTTCGTCCCAGAAATTTAGCAAAATTATGACCGGAATATCCCTTCTCAGCAACTGTAAAGTCAAATTTAAATTGCGTTCAAGATTCGTTGAATCAATAATATTGACGACAATAGAGTCTTCTTTGTTTTCTGCAGCATCCAGCATTTCCGTAGCCACTTCGCCGGCGGGAGTCTCCGGATCGAGTGAATATAGCCCGGGAACATCCAGAACTTTCATTTTTTTGTCGCCATAGGAAAGATTACCTTCTGTAAATTCAACTGTAGTACCGGGATAATTAGATGCTACTACGCTTACGCCAGTAATTCTTGAAAATATTGAGCTTTTCCCAACATTGGGATTACCCATTAATAATAATTTATCCATTATTTATCTTTTCTACTTGAATTCTTGATGCCATACCTCTTCCCAGAGCATACTGGGAATTACCAACTTTAATAACCACAGGACCACCTCTTACTTCGGAATTTATTCTGGTCACCGTTGTATTAACTAAGATGCCCATAGATTCCAATTTTGATTTGAATTGGCGACCGCCTGTGATTCTTTTTATCTTATAAGTTTTGTCTTTGCTTGTGTCATAAAGATTCAAAGCTTGCCTCAATTTTCTAAATTATTCCTGACAATCTTTGCATAGACCGTAGAGTTCCATTTTATGGCTTTGCAAAATGAAATCATTGTCCTCTGCAATTTGCTTCTGGATTATTTCAATGTCCTGATTCATAACTTCAATATATTTACCACACTTGATGCAAATAAGATGATCGTGATGCTTTTTACCATAGGTTATTTCGTAGCGGCTTACATTTTGATCAAATTTGAATTCTTTGCAGATTTTGCAATCAGTCAATAATCGCAAAGTCCGATATACTGTAGCAATTCCAATGTCTTCATCCTGTTTTACTCGATCATAGATTTCTTCTGCTGAAAGATGTTTACCGCTCTCTTCCCAGAGCGCTTTTAAAATAATGTAGCGCTGTTCACTATGGCGCATATTATTTTGTTCCAGGCATTGATTCAATTTTGTTTTTAGTTGTTTATAATTCAGCATTTTTATCTTTCTATTGATAATCATTATCAATATACGCCTGTATATTAAGCTTTATCAGATTTAATTACAATATTTTCATGAATTATTTCGAAAAATATAATTTTTAGCCATTATGGAGTACATCTTGGAGTAGATTGTCAGTGTCAATGTATTTTTTTATAACTTAATTTAATAAACCAGACAAAAATTGATAATAACTATCTTTGCAACCAGATAAGTCCAGGTGCTATTCTTAATGATATTAATCAGGACTTGTTGAATTCGACCCGAATATCTGAAATATCTAAATCAGTTGTAATTAAATCAATTCCAGACACCAAATAACATTAGTATTCCAAAAATAATAATCAAAAATCCAGCAACCTGATAGAATCGGTGAACATTTTTTCCCCATAAAATCTTTGAGCGAGCAACCAATATTCTATAAATAACAAAGTTACTTTTAGTAAGGCCACTAATGAGTATAAAAATACCAATTGCAACTGTAACAATTCCCCAAAAAACACTCATATAAGTACCTTTCCAAAGTTTATTAGATCAGTGATTATTAAAGATATTGTCTCGGTTATTGCTCAATTTCCGGCTTTTCTGTACGGTGCCAGACCTGAGTACGGCCGATTTTTACCAGCAATTTTATATAGCCAAAGACCTTCATCTTTTTGCCATTTTCCGTGACTTCCAATTTGCAATTGTAGATTTTACCGTTTTCAGGATCCAGAATCTTTCCCTCTTTCCATTGGCTGCCTGAGCCAGAAAAATTCCACATAAATTCCATACCGATAATGGGCTGATTTTTGCGTTCACCTTCACATTCTTCACAAATTGGATTGGGATCTTCACCGGGCTCAGGATAAGTCTTCAGGATCTTGCCGGAGAGTGTGCCTTCCTCGGATTCCCAAATTTTGACTATAGATTTGGCTTCCTTTGTTTCCTCATCAATAGTCTTCCAGTATCCAACCGGCGTATTATCATAATCATTTCCCAAAACTATTCCACTGAAAATTAGTCCAACAATTAATAAAGCTAAAATTCCATACTTTCTCATTTCCGTCTCCCCGTTAAAATTGAAAAAAAGCAAATTCCTACAAAATTACCAACGGACAAAAATTATGGCTGTTTGGTTAATCAAAAAAGGATTTTTTTGGGATAATGGTCTTAAGCTGGAGGATTTTATAACATTTTCAAGATTTAGTTTTACTATTTGAATTCAATAGGATTGGTTTTAATTTTAGCTACCTGTCTGAGAATTGGAATTAATTAAAGTGAAAGGAAATTTGCAATGAAAAAAACATTGGTGCGTTTGATCAGTGTGATTTATCTCTTGTTAATGGGAACAATATTTGCGCAAAGTAATGCAGAACCGGTCAGATTGCGATTCATGACTTATAATATTTATCACGGCGCTACTCAAAAAGGGGATTTTGATCTGGACTTGATTGCCAGTGTAATCAAGGAGCAGAAACCAGATCTTGTAGCTCTTCAAGAAGTTGACCTGTGGACTAATCGGGCTCACAAAATGGACCTGGCCCTGGAATTAGCCCAGCGAACCAATATGATTCCACTTTTTGGAAAAGCTATGAGCTATGATGATGGAGAATATGGCGAAGCTGTGCTATCTCGCTTTTCATTTAGCAGAACAAAAAATCATCCTCTCCCCTACACTTCGGGCAAAGAACCTAGAGCCGCTTTGCAAACTGTAATTGAATTGCCCTCCGGACAAAAAATCAGTTTTATAGGAACTCATCTCGATCATACTCGCCAGAATAAAAATCGAATCATGCAGGCCGAAGCGATCAACAAAATTTTTAAGAAATGTGAAATACCAGCTATCCTCGCTGGTGATCTAAATGCCCGCCCCAATTCAAAACCGATCAACATTCTGGGAAAGATCTGGCAGCCCTCATTTCAAAATCCAGTTCCCACTTTTCCATCGACAAAGCCGAATAGAAAAATCGATTATATTATGTTTAAACCTGAAAATCGATGGAAAGTTATCAGTAAAAAAGTTGTTGATGAACAGGTAGCATCAGACCACTGTCCCGTGGTTGTAGAATTGGAATTACTGCCCAAAGAAAATTAATCAAAAACTATTTTTGGGGAATGGATTTTTTAGATTAAAAACGGTTGATAAAGTGTAAATGAATTTTAGCAGTTGTAAAGCTGTCATCTTCATCAAAAGCATAATCAAGGCCAATTATTCCTGCTCGAGAATTTAGACGAATACCTGCTCCAAAAGAAGCTGGATAGCCACTATTTTCTGCGCCATCTTCTGTAAAATAGAAATAACCTCTTTCATAAAATAGATACAAACTACTATATAATCCCTGCAACCAGCGCAATTCCAGGGTAGCCCAGCCAATTTTTGTGCCCCGGAAAAAATCCTCTGCATAACCACGCATAGATTGAGCGCCACCAAACCAGAAGTAGTCGGAATAATCATATTGCTGATTTTGTTGCCATCTACCTTGAAAATTTAGAGCAGAATGGACAACTAAATTATTAACAATGCTCAAATTGTAGCTTGTTGAAAGATCAAGGTTGAGGATAATATTTTCTGAAGTTTCAGTATTCCCCAGCATAATATCACTATTTAGAGTTCCTCCTGAGCGGGGATTATAGATTGGTTGTCTTGTATCAAAGCGAATACCAGCTCCAGCAAAGCGATTTGTACTGGATTGCAAATTGTATAGTTCCCGTCCTGAAGGTGTTGGTAAATGGCTTTCAAATTCAAAATTTAACTGTAAACTGAGAGCTGGAGAAAATTGCTTCCCCACCGAGGTTTGAAAATTTCTGGTTACCAGCGTTGTATCACGCAAAGTTTGGTCAAAGCTGAGCTGTCCGGAGTAATTATATTTCCATATCCAGGGTGTGTAGAAATCGATATGAAATTCCTGTGAGTTGCGATTAAGTCGCGACCAATTCAGATTCAGCCGGCGTCCCATACCAGCAAGATTGGAGAGTGTAATATCAAATTTTCCAGTGAAATAGCCCTTTTCTTCGCCTTTGCCAGGTACATAGCCTGCTATGCCCTGGAAATTGTTATTATTCTTTTCAATTACCTGAAAAAGTAAACCTAAATTTTCCTGCCGATCACGCACAATTTTGTGTTGATCTTTTATTTCCAGAAATTTAAAACGGGCAACCTGGCGTTTAATTCGAGAAATAAGCGGATCACTGACAATCTTTCCTTTGTAATGTTTCAATTCCCGGTTTAAAATAAGAGGATCAGTCTTATTTAAGCCCTCGAAATAAAAAGTATCAATACGGGCAATTTCGTTATAATTAAGCACAAATTCGGGATTGAGTAGAATTGAATCCGATGATTGAGTGACATTGGTATTTTTTAGATTTATTACGGCAAAATAGTAGCCCTGCATTTTTAAGTTCAGCAAAATTTCTGCTGTGAGCGAATTATAGTTGTTTTCATTAACCTGTAATTTTCTGTATTTTCTTCGAATATCAGTAAGGTCAATCTCATCGGTCTCAGAGGTAATTTCTATGCTTCCGAAATAGACAGAATCCAGCTCTGATGGGCTGGCTATTAGACCATTAACCCAAAAGAGTAAAGTCAAAATGAAGATAATATGCTGGATTATGTTTTTAATAAATACTCCTTTAAAAAAATGCTCTTAATTCAACATTTCCTAACTGGTAAAAATCAAACTCAGGTTCTTTCCAGCCTTCGTAATTGGCTCGTAGATTGAGATGGCGACCGATTTTGTATTCCACGGAAACCCCAAAACCGAGGGTGGTGCCTTCACGCTTGCCATTACTCATTTCCCAGGGCAGAGCCGTATTTTTTGGGGTGACTCGAACTTGATTGAATTCCAGGAAGGTCTTTGTGCGACCTTTGCTTGAAAAATTGCGTTGGTATTCCATCTTTAAGCGGGTCAAGAAGGCATCTACATTGCTGGTCTCGGTTTCCTGATCATACTGCAGGTCTAGATCGAGAGAAAATTTGTTGATCATATTGAGCCGATAGGAAAACTGATTGGCCCATTTCTGGCCGTAAATTTCGTGATTTCGCAAATTGCTGATTCGTGATTCTCGAATATTGCTATACTGGCTGATTTCAGAGGTCAGGCTAACTTCTTTTATTAAAGGGCCACGATATTTCACCAGATATTCCTCTCGAAAACGTTTTTCACGACCTCGAACATCCATTTCACTAATATTATCGTTCTTTTTATAGCGCAATTTGAGATAACCCTGAATGCCTTTAAAATCATAATCAATATCCTGCTGAAAATAGCGATAATAATTGACCCAGTTGCTGTCAATACCGGCCATAGATAATTGATAGAGATTGCTTAAGTCGTGATTATTTTCAATTTCCTGTTCTAAACGCAAATTAGTGAAAGTAGAAAGGCGATTCAGAAAACTACTTTTGATAAATTTTTTCAGCCGGCGGCCATTGTATCGAAACTGAAAGCCGGTCTGAAAATTGGTTACCGGCCGACGAATATTGGTGGGAACGATTCGCAAAATATAATTACCTAATTGATGGGGCACATATTCAGCATAGGTAGAATCATAGATATAATTTCCTTCGCCCTGATCCACTTCAAAATAGATCTTTTCCTTTTTGACAGTATATTTTTCATCAATTCTAAAATTGGTTTGCCATTGAAAAGGCAGTTTTCGCGGTCGCTGAAGCAGCTGTCCCTTCATTAAATTGTATTGGGCATTGCTCTCTTCACTGTTGTAATACTCCTTTTTCCTGGTTATCCAGCTCAATGATGCAGTCAAAGTGTGCCAGTTATTCAATTTTCCCGACAATGTCAAATCCTCGCCTCTACTCTCCTCCTGCCAGCTGTCCTGATCTCGGTCGTAATTATCACGAAAATGATAGCTGATCTTCCAATCAATTTTACCACTTTTTTGGCTGCTAATTCCAAGTGTATTTTCGTAGAACTTAAAATTATCAGCAGCAAGTGAATCATTGGTACGATATTCATTATAGAATTCGTAAAAGGGCTGAATTTTCCATAATTTGAAACGGGTACCAACTTTTTGACGGGTCCATTCCTTTTGCAATGCTGGACTCAAATCTGTATTAATATCCTCGCGGGTAAAGTTGAGTTGTTCAAGCCATTTATAAGTGATATGCATTTCTGCATTTGTGCGTTGAGTAGATTGATCAGCATAATCAAGACCACCAGCTCCAATGTTGATGCGGACATTATCATGAAAATTATATTTAAGATTTGATTCGTAAACCCTTTCACCCTTTAATTGCTGATTCCCAGTATCCCATTTTCGCTCATATTCAATGCTTTTATTGCGGCCAATAGCTCGAAACCTTTTATCTTCATTGCGAAAATTACCAGAAACTGCCAGGCGACCATAGTCAGTTTTTGGAGAGGTGTACTGACTGGAAAAATTAACCACTAATCCTCTATTATCTCCATCATCATAACTGGAAAAAGTATTCATATCAAGATTGGATCCCGTTAATTCGGTGTTAATTTGAAAATTATTCGAAGGCTGCCAAACAGAGCGCAGATGATATAATTGCTGCTTACGAGGCAATTTAAGCGGTTTAGCAGGTAAATAAACAGCCTCTTGCTTGAGATCTTCCGATATTGTTGGGTCATTTTTGTCAATGAATTCAAAATATACATTTTCTGGAGTATAATTTTTACGGTATTGACCTTGCTCACCGATATTATAGAAGGTGGCTGAATAATTACCTTGCTGTGGTCCCACAAAAACCAGGATAGAATCCTGCAATATGTAGCTTCCCAGGCTATCAGGCTGAATTGTACTTTTTAGAGCGGAATCCATATTATCACCGGCCTGTTTTAGAAGCTGTCTGTCACTATCAGTAATTTCCATTTCAATAGGATTGGCTTTATCATCAGACTCATTTATGAATTGGGCTGAAACATCGAGTGTATTATTGAGAAGAGAAACTTTGCTATTGGCCATAACGATATTTTTTTGATAGACCAGATCGGAATACTGGAAATCAACAGTAATTCGAGTATTGGAGGTTATCAGCTGGTTAGGAGTGAAAGTTATCTCTCCAGTCGAATAGTCAATTGTATAAGCATTATTCTCTCCTCGCTGAACAAGATTACCATTAATATAGACCTGTTCAGTACCGGCCAGAACAATAATAGCATCTTCCCCATTTTCGCCCTGCAATTGATAAGGGCCCTGTTGGCCTTCTGTGCCTTCAAATTTATTGGTATGAAATTTTCCTTTGGAAACTGCTCCGGCGGCCTGATTCTGAAAATTATCCCGCTGGCTGCTGAGTTTGACGCCCTGCAATTTTCTGGAATAATTGCCGTAGCGCCCTTCACTAATATTCAGATAATAGTCACCAAAAGTAAAATTTTCATGGGGCATGTTTAATCTTATAAATACTTTGTCGATTTCATTGAGCTGTTGAGTATTGCCCTCGGGTTGAATAGGAACATTTTTATCAGTTAAGGCCCCGGTAATAGTGATATCGTCGGTAAATTTCCCTTCGAGTTTCAAATCCAGGCCTGATTGGATTGACATTCCACTGTTAGTTTTTAGATTAATTCCCCGGAAAATCGATCCCGATTCTAAAAAATCGTATTGAACTTCCTGGCCGGGATTATTTTGAACTGTATTGGTTGTTTTAGATGTAGAATTTCTGGATGAATCGCGAGGCTGATAGTATTCAGGAGGCGGATTTAGATAATTTGTTAGCGGTAATTTTAGAGGAAGATACTGGTATTCTACAATTAACTCCAGGCTATCTTTAAAAACTGGCCAGATTCGTAGCATTCCAGCCGGAGATAACACTTGTAGAGAGTCTGGGACTATTTTTTGAGAATTGGCCGAAATCTGGACTGAGGCATGCAAAATATATTTCTGGCTCAACTGAACTGTGGTATCAGAAGGAATAACACTGATTGTATCCCTTGCTGATCTCTGTCCAAAAAGTCCTGAGACAAGAAGGAGAATTATAACGAGGGGAATTTTTATTTCTTTAATCGTCCATCCTCCCTGCTTCCTGGAAGTTGTTGCGTATTAAAAATATATATTGTTCCATTAGAATTCAGTAGATATAATTTGTCATTTTTCATATCAGAACTGGTAATATTTTTTACTTTTGATAAGTTGATCAGTTCCCTGTTCTCAGTTTTATTATTAGATAAATAGTAGATATAAATTTTTGATTTTGGGGTTGTTAATACAAATTTGCTGTCTTCTTCGCAAAAAGAATTATATTGCAGGCTATCCGGAAGTGGAATTATATTGACGGGCTTTCCAAATTGAGAATAGACCAGAATTTTGTTATTCTCCAAAATAGCAATATTTCCTCGCTTTGTTAACAGCATATCGATTGGATTCTGAATTGCCTGCAGCCCGTAATCAATTCCCCCAAAACGATTGATGAGTTCCTGATCCTGATTGAAACATAGGATTTCTTTGTTTTCATCGTCAAGGATAAAAAATCTACCCATTCGAGAAACGCTGACATCAAGCGGATAGAAATCCTTCTGGATTTTTTCCTGTTCAGGAAAAATCCCCAAAAAATTCAATTGCCGATCATAGTAAGCAATTCTTTGGTTGTTGTAATCAGCAATATAGATGTTCAAACCGTCAGGTGAAGATAAATTGACAGGGCGATCAAAAAGTCCCTGCTCCCAGCCAAATCCTCCTCCGGAATTTAGCACCTCCCCTTCTGAATCTAGGAGGTAGATAGCATTATTCAATTGATCAATAGTGTAAATATTATCAAAGGGCGAGACATAGATAGCAGTAAAATTGTGGCTTTCGGATTCATAGTTGGGCTTAATAATCTTGACAGGAAGAATTGAGCCCTGGGTGTAATAAGTCAAAATAAATAATAAAACCAGAATTATTCGCTTTACCATACAAACTCCAGGTAAATTATCAATATCCCTTTAACTTAATATTTTTATTTCTCTTTGAGTATAAATAATTGGATTGG
>DATGCI010000267.1:0-9179 GCA_035312185.1 bacterium | reverse complement strand
GCCATCTTATCATAATTTTCTTTAGCCAGGGAGATCAACTCATCAAAATTCTTGGCTGCTGAACCTTCCCGAATTAGAATTTTCATTCCCAATTTTAGTTTTTCCTGAGCCTCTTTTTTTGTAAAACTTTCATGATCAGTTGTTATTCCAGCAGCAATATATTTTCTAAGATCATTTCCTGTTAAAACGGGTGCGTGACCATCTATTGGTTTGTTATATTTTTTTGCCAGCTTAATTTTTTGCATAACCTCTGGATCATCATTCAAAACACCGGGAAAGTTCATCATTTCGCCTAGAAATTTAACCTCCTCATAATTTTGAAATAGAAAATCAATCTTATCGGCATCAATTACAGAGCCACTGGGATCGAGATTGGTAGCCGGAACACAGGAAGGAGCGGAAAAATAGAATTTGAGCGGGCTCTGTCTGCTATCTTCAATCATGTATTGAATGCCTTTCAAACCCATTACATTAGCAATTTCGTGGGGATCGCAAACTGCGGCAATGGTTCCATGCTGAACTGCAATTCTAGCAAATTCACAGGGCGGCATCATAGAACTCTCAATGTGAACATGGGAGTCAATAAATCCAGGAATGAGGTAGTTACTGAATTCTGAATCAGTTTGTTCTATTTTTTCGATATGGCCATTTTGGATTTTTATTGTACCCGGGAAAATATTTTCCCCAATAACGTCAACAATATTGCCTGAGAATTTATTCATTTATCCTTTTAAAGTTCATTCAATCTCAGCTATAGAGGCTAAGATCGAAAATTATCCGCTTGATATTATAGCAAAATCACATTATCAATCAAACGGGTTTCACCAAACCAGACAGCAACGGCTGCAAAGCAACCCGGCCTGATTTTTTTAACTGATTTCAGCATATTGTCTTCAACAATTTCAACATATTCAATTTCAGAGTGTTCAACAGAATCGATTTTTTCGCAGATATATTTTTTAATCTCCTCTGCTGATCGCTGACCCTTGTCAACCAATTCTTTGGCCTCTGTAAGCGCTTGATAAATGATCGGAGCTTGCTCACGCTCTTCCTTGTTCAAATAGACATTACGGGAGCTTTTGGCCAATCCATCATCTTCTCTGATAATATCGCCGAGAACAATTTCGACTGGAAAATTGAGATCGGCAACCATACGTTTGATTATGATAGCCTGCTGGTGATCCTTTTGGCCAAAAACAGCCAGATCGGGATTGATAATATTGAATAATTTACTGACAATTGTAGTTACTCCACGAAAATGATTTTCGCGCGTCGCTCCGCACAACAAATTGGAAAGTCTGGTATTTTTAACATAGGTACAAAAATTGGGAGGATAAATTTCTTCAGCATCCGGATAAAAAATGTAATCAACACCCCGCTGTTCAGCAAGCGCTTCATCTCGCTCAATATCGCGAGGATAGCGATCAAGGTCTTCATCAGGACCAAATTGAGTAGGATTAACAAAAATACTCACTACCACAATATCTGATTTTTTACGGGCAATATCCATTAGTGAGAGGTGTCCTTCATGAAAATATCCCATAGTAGGGACGAAGCCAATTACCTGGTCTTTACACCGGTAATTTTTAAGAATTCTCCGTATTTCCGGGATTGTTTCAATTATCTCCATTTCACTACCTTCCTAATCTTCAGATATTTTTTGTCAAACTACAAAAAGCCATCCATTCATCCAATTATCCATTCAATAAGACTCATCTTCTGAAGGATAATCTCCAACTTTTACATCCTGAGCATAATTTTTTACTGCTTTCTTTACCTGACCGGCCAGATCAGCATATTTCCTTAAGAATTTAGGGTTGAATTTTTCATTAAGCCCAAGCATATCATAGGAAACAAGAATTTGCCCATCACAATCGGGTCCGGCACCAATTCCTATTGTTGGAATATCCACAGACTCTGTGATTTCTCCAGCCAGTTTAGCAGGAATTTTTTCCAGTACAATGGCAAAAACTCCCGCCTCCTGCAGAATTTTAGCATCCTGTTTTAAACGTTTAGCCTGGGTGTTTTCCGCGCCCTGAACTCTATAACCACCTAAAGCATGCACGCTCTGGGGAGTGAGCCCAAGATGACCGAGTACTGGAATTCCCACGTCAGTAATTTTTTTTATAGTTTCAGCCATAGGCTGGCCACCTTCCAGTTTGACAGCTTCTGCTCGACCTTTTTGCATTAAGCGTCCGGCATTATGGAGGGCCTGCAGTGGGCTCTCCTGAAAGGACATAAATGGCATGTCCGCTACTACAAAGGCCCGTTTTGTTCCTCTCTGTACAGCTCTGGTATGATAAATAATATCATCTAGTTCTACCGGAATTGTGGTTTGATGACCGGCGATAACATTTCCGCAGGAATCGCCTACCAATAGGAGGTCAACACCTGCCTGATCCATCAAAGTGGCAAAAGTATAATCATAGGCAGTTAAAGATATTATCTTATCACCATCATTTTTCATTTCTATAAAATTATTGACCGTAATTTTATTCATAAGAGCACCTTTAATTTTTTGTAATTATTCCACCAAAAATAACTTTGTCATCCTGATAAAGTACAGCCGATTGACCGGGAGTTAGAGCTCGTTGTTTTTTTTCAAATTCAATTCGATATTGATTCTCTCCAATTTTGGTAGCCCTGCATAGGGCACCTTTGCTTCGGTAACGGGGCTTTAGCAGGCCTTCAATCTCTTCCTGCTCATCAATACTAATCCAGTTACAATCTTTGATAACCATCTGTTTGGAAAAAAGGTCTTGATTTCCAGTTACTGTTATCTGATTATTTTTAGGATCAATGGATTTAACATACTGTTTGCCAGGCCTATCAACGTGAAATCCCTTGCGCTGACCAATAGTGAAATTATAAAACCCGGAATGAGTGCCTAGAACATCACCATCCGGATCAATGATCTGGCCTTTCTGAAAATTATCAATAAATTCAGGTTTATATTCAGCTAAAAATTGTCGGTAGTCATTACCTGGAATGAAACAAATATCCTGACTTTCACCGGTTTTTCGCTCAATTAAGCCATTGGTATCAACATATTTCGCAATTTTAGATTTCTTTCTTTGACCCAGTGGAAAAATAATTTTGCTAAGATATTTTTGGGATAATTTCCAGAGAAAATAGGACTGATCTTTGGATTGATCCAAACCTTTTAACAATTGATAACGCTTATGATTGGAATCGTACTTAACACGAGCATAATGGCCTGTAGCAATATTTTCAATATTTCTTTTTTGGGCTTCCTTGTAAAGATAGCGAAATTTAATTCGCCGATTACAAATTATGCAGGGATTGGGGGTCTCTCCTTGCAAATAGGCATCAGCAAAAGGTGCTACAACCTCTTCTTCAAAATCATCGATTTCTAGAGTAATGTGATCAATCCCCAATTTTTTGCATACTAATTTTGCCTTTTGGGCTTCAGCCTGGAAAAGAGTTGTATCGGAATAAGGGGCCACCACGAAAGTTACACCAACAGGCTGAAAACCTTCATTTTGTAAAAGGCTAGCAGCTGCGCTACTGTCAATTCCTCCACTCATTCCAACTAAAACTTTTTTGGACATTAAGTTTTTTTCTCCTTATCAATATTTTTCCGATATCTTTTAATAAAAATGCGATGAGCACCAAAAGCAATTTCCGGCATATCATTAAAATCAAAAAAATTGGCTTCTTCAGCATCATCACCAGCTTCAAGATCAAAATTTTCCAGAATTACGCTATATCCGATTAGCAAAATATCGCCAAAGTAACCATTTAAGTGAGTCTCGACACCAAGTAATTGAGGAGAATGGGCACTTAAGCCAGTTTCTTCCCTCAATTCTCGAAGAGCGGTTTCCCGGGTTGTCTCTCCCTTTTCTACAAAACCACCAGGCAGACACCATTTACCTTTTTCCGGATTTACTGCTCGTTTTACGAGCAGAATTTGTTTGTCCTTGTTCTGAGTGCACACTGCTACAGAAGGGATTGGATTATCGTATAAGATGGTTTGACAGTCAGGACAGTAGGCTCGTCGCCTACCCTCAACCTGGGATATTGCAGTTTTACTTCCACATTTATAGCAAAATTTGTACTTCATATCAGGAATAAATTAAGTAAAAATAAAGTATATTGAAAACTATTCGGGAATTTTGTAGTTTTGATCACGATTTTATTAATAAAATTGGAGAAATTAATGAAAAATTCAGTTCTGGTTGTTGGGTCTGTAGCTCTTGATGACATTGAGACAGTCTCGGGCAGTAGAAATGATGTTGTTGGGGGATCGGCTGTTTACTTTTCATTTGCTGGATCTTTTTTCAGTAATGTCCGCCTGGTAGGAGTCGCGGGTGATGATTTCCCCAAAAAAACAATTAAAAAGATGGAATCCAGAAATATTGATACTCAGGGGCTGCAAATACAAAAGGGAAAAACTTTTAAATGGGGAGGCAAATACCACGATGATATGAATGGTCGGGATACACTTTATACCCATCTAAATGTGTTTGAAAACTTTTCTCCAGAGATTCCCGCAAAATTCAAGGAAACTCCTTATATCTTTCTTGGTAATATTCAACCGGACCTTCAATTGAAAGTACTTGAACAGGTTGAAAATCCAAAGTTCATTGCTCTGGATACTATGAATTTGTGGATCAATGAAAAAAAAGAAGACCTATTGAAGGTAATTAGCAAAGTTGACCTGATTGCTATCAATCAAACAGAATTAACCGATCTCACAGATGAAGATAATCTGATCAAAGGTATAAAATATTTGCATGAAAATCTTAAGGTCAAATACATTATTATAAAAATTGGCGAATATGGCTCTTATTTGAGCTATTCATCTGATGAGAAAACCAAACATGCTCTCTTTTTCTCGCCATCTTTTCCAGTGCCATTTACTGTTGATCCAACAGGCGCAGGAGATTGTTTTGCTGGTGGTTTTATGGGATATTTGGCCCAAACCGATCAACATAGTTTTCAAGATATGAAAAAAGCTCTTGTTTATGGCAATATTATGGGCTCTTTCTGCGTTCAAGATTTTAGTATTGGTAAATTACTGGAAACCAAAAATGAGGATATTGAATGTAGATATAAAACTCTGAGAAAACTGGTAACAATCTAATAGGTTCAAAGTTTCTGGTATAATTATTCAAATTGGTGTCGCTTCAAAATTATAAAATTTTGTAAAAAAACCGGAGTTCCAAAATGATAAAACCATTATTTTATAAAGATGGCAAACTCAAAATCATAGACCAGACAAAGTTGCCTGATAAGTATGAATTAATTGAAATCAATAATCACAAGGACATGGCCGAAGCTATAAAAAAATTAGCTATTAGAGGAGCGCCTGCTATTGGTATTGCTGCTGCTTTTGGTCTGGTTAAAGGGCTTGAAAATTATCAGGACTTGACTTCAGAAGACTTTCGCAAAAAGAAGAATGAAATTGCAGAAATTTTAAAAAATACTCGGCCAACTGCAGTTAATCTGGAATGGTCATTGAACAGAATGCAAAAAGTTGCCAGGCAAAATGAATCTGCAAATAATAGTGAGCTATTAAATATTTTAACCCAGGAAGCAAGCCGAATTCATCAAGAAGATATCGAATATTGTCAAAAGATTGGAAAAAATGGTGCTGATTTGATTCCTGATAACGCTCGAATTTTGACTCATTGCAATACAGGAGGATTGGCGACCGGTGGATTGGGAACTGCCCTTGGAGTTATTATTACTGCTCATAAACAGGGAAAAAATATTGAAGTGTTTGTTGATGAAACCCGGCCTTTATTGCAGGGCGCTCGGTTGACTATGTGGGAATTGGAAGAGGAAAATGTTCCGGCTAAACTTAATACTGATAGTATGGCTGGCTATCTTATGAAAGAGGAAAATATTGATCTGGTGATTGTGGGAGCTGATCGCATCGCTCGTAATGGTGATGTGGCCAATAAAATCGGAACCTATTCTCTGGCGGTGCTGGCTGATTATCATGATATTCCTTTTTATGTGGCTGCTCCAGGTTCAACTATTGATGAAAAAATCATAAGTGGTGAGGATATACCCATTGAATTTCGCGGCGGTGATGAAATTTCCTGCTTGAAAGGTGTTCAAATTGCGCCTGAAAACTGTTCAACAATATCACCAGCTTTTGATGTGACTCCCAATCGCCTCATAAGTAAGATTATTACTGAATCTGGGTTTTATGAGGGGAATTGTGATTAATAGTCGCCAATATTGTGCTTTGCAATTTTCTATATAATTTCAGTTTATCGATTTATTAAAGTGCACTCATAAATAATATATTTTTATTTTTCATACAGGCAAGATCTTAATTAAAATCAAAATTTTCATAAATGATCAAGAACCACGAATGTGGTTCAATGTAAATAACTTCGGGTGGAACCCGGGGTAAAGAGGTCATATCTCCATATTTTTTTGCTCGTGCTTTGCACAAGCCTTGAAAGAGAGAATGGTATCGATTTCATTTTCTACCGATTTCATCGGCAGTTACTAACATTGAACTCCTTCGGAGTTCTTCAGAATAGCAGAAATTTTATAAAAATGCCGAAAAATTTTAATATGCCCTGAGAAGCACTCACAAAAAATTAAACTGCATTAATCAATATAAAAATCCGAACGACTTTGACCATTATCCCAAAAAGATCATTCTAAAAAATATACATCAATCCAATCGATTCAGGTATAGTTCAAGATGGTGGAATTATTTTCCCATGTCAAGTTCTGTTTTGGGGTGTTTTGCGAACCATTTTAGAGTAATAGTACCGGCCAGAATGAGAAATAAGGAAGTGTACTGATAATTGGTGAGCCCTAAAAATCCTTTCGGATTCACTCGAATGAATTCCATAAAAAATCTTTCCATTCCGGTGATAATAAAATAAAGGGCAAAAGTTGACCAGCGGTATTTCAATTTTGGGCGAATATATTTGATGAGAACGAAGGCCATAATGAAATTGAAGGCCATTTCGTATAATTGTGTGGCATGCACAGGGAGCGGATGATTGGCTGAATAATTGATCAAGCCTTCCTGAATCTGATGGTGAAAAGCGTTGCTGTCTTTGGGAAAAGTGACGCCGAGAAAACTATTGGTGCAGACGCCGTGACAACACCCTGCAAAAAAGCAGCCGATTCTACCGATACCATGTCCGATCAGCATTAAGGGGCCAATTACGTCAGCATACATTCCAAGTGGTTTGCCCTTCTTGAGCAGAAAAATGATGACGGCGATTGTTCCACCGATCAGCCCGCCGTGAAAGACCAAACCGGAACCAGAAAATATCATTCCAAGCGGGTCCTGGATAGTGCGGGAAAAGTGCTCAAATAGATAGAATAGGCGGCCACCAACAATGCCACCGATTGCTGCCCAAAATACAATATCTGCAGCAATGGTTTGCTCTTGC
This sequence comes from bacterium, assembly GCA_035312185.1. GTDB lineage: Bacteria > Fidelibacterota > UBA2242 > UBA2242 > JAFGTP01 > JAIPHI01. The sequence goes on along the minus strand of DATGCI010000267.1, from coordinate 1,782 downwards.
TGACGCCTTTTTAACTCCCATTGCAAAATAAAATAGGTGGTCAAAAAAGCCAGCGCCATCATTAATCCATAAGTACGAATAGTCAAATCCCCTATAATGGGAAGGTCTTCAAACCTAAATAGAGTTGGGTGCATTTTGTATTCCTTTTAAAAATTATTGATTGTAACGATGCTATCTAACGAGCGTTTGGGAACGTGCAGCTTGTCATTTTCATCCTGCCAGTATTTTATATCGCCTTCAAAGGGCACGACAACCGGTTCTTCAGCTGGATATCCTAGAGCAACTACTGAGTCAATTTTGTACTTTTCGGGAATTTTAAATCGTTTCCGCATTATTTCCCGATCAACCGATAATAACCAGCAGGAACCTATTCCATGGGCCCAGGCTGCAATGATAAAATTTTCAATAGCGGCACCGGTTTCATATTCCGGTTTGATCTGTTTTTTATCCTTATTGAGTAAAATTGTCAGATAACCCATGGGACGCTGGTCTGGTTTAGGATCGCCTTTTGGTTCGATATATCCAGCCCATTTCAAAAGTGGATAAAGTTTCTCTCTCTTTTCATCATCATCTATGTAAAAATATTCCAGAGGTTGAAGATTGGCAGCCGATGGTGCCAGTCTGGCTGTGTCCAGACAATTAACGATTACCTCACGGTCTAATTCTTCCTGCGAAAATTGACGAATTGATCGGCGCGATTTTAATAATTCTAAAACTTCCTGACTATTCATATAAACCTCTTTATTGGATGTTTATATTTGCAGATAAAGGTAAATGTTGTGATGTTTTTCTTGTTAATTCAGAATTGATGACCCTGGCATCCATGATCTTGATGTTTTTGCTAACAAACATATAATCATGACGAAACTCTGGTTTGGAAGAAGGATAGGTAAAAGAGAGGTTAGTTTTGTTGAAAATGGAATGATATTTATGAGCTAGATCCATGATTTCTCTTTCATTTTTCTTAATGGTAAAAGTTCCTGCAATAATCACATGCTCTTCAGTCAAGTCCCTTTCTTTTATAAATTGCTGAAGTTCACGAATCCTTATTTTGTAATTTTTAGAGTCAAGGCTGGTAGTAAGAACATGTAATTCTATATCTTCGTATCCAATTATAACATACAGGAAGGCATTTTTATCATTGTTTTTTTCCTGAAATAGAATGTTTTGAGTAAATTTAATTGGGAATCTAGTGAAAATAGCATTTCCACTCCAGCCCTCATCAGCTGGATTGGCTTTACCAAAACTATAGGGCATATCAACTGCTTCCCGGATTTTGCGAGGCTGGTTAATATATCCTGAAGTTTTTGTTCCTTGATCAACGGAATTAATGCAAACAATATCCGGCTTTTCCTCAAGTATTAATTTTTCTACATTGTGCAGATTTAACTCCTGACCCGCATTCAAGCCGTGATCAATATTGTACTGGAGAACTTTTACGTGACCGGGATAAATGAAAACTTTTTCCTGGCCGGATGTTTCATCACTCATACCCCAATAAATTCCCACTCCTGCACTAATTGCAATCAAGGCAAGAATGATTGAGATTAAAATTGATTTCTTCAAAACTTACTCCATTCTATTTTTTTTAATCCATTATAATCGGATTATCAGGATAATAGTATTCCTTTTTAATTTCATTTTGTCTTCAATATCAGTTTGTGATAAACCGGATTTTTCCATTCCTGCATCAATTTGCGAAAATCATTATATTCCGATGAAGGAAAGTAGCTTTTCTTAATGGTCAATTGTCTTTTAATCTCAACTTTGGATCCCTTTTGT